>CAZVEE010000079.1:0-16325 GCA_964625525.1 uncultured Alphaproteobacteria bacterium
CGCGTACTTGGAGCAAGCAGTTCAGTGTATCTTATTGACCTGGCCAGAAAAACGCAAAACGGCCCGGCGGATCGCGCCGCCGGGCCGTTTTTTCATGCGCAAGTCCGCGTCTTAGAGCGCTTTCAGGAAAAGGGGGGGCGGTTTTCCGCCCGGAAAGCGCGCCAACCCGCGACCTAAAGCCGTTTCAATGACTTGGGTTTCGTTGAAACGGCTCTAGAAGCGGAACCCGATCCCGGCGCCGAACGTGAACGGGTTGATGTCCACATCGGCGGTCACGGCACCGTTGTTCACATCGACGCCCGTGTCCACGAAGGTTTTCCGCACATCGAAATTGGCGACCACATTATCGGTCAGACCGATATCGATCCCGGCCTGGAGCGTCACGCCCACCGTGTCGTCATAATCGACGCTGACGCCCGACGGTTCATCGACACCGTAG
The DNA here is from genome assembly GCA_964625525.1 of uncultured Alphaproteobacteria bacterium. GTDB lineage: Bacteria > Pseudomonadota > Alphaproteobacteria > JAJFIK01 > JAJFIK01 > CAZVEE01. The sequence continues at coordinate 440 of CAZVEE010000079.1, forward strand.
AAATGCACATAGGTCAGGCCAACGCCCGCATAGGGGCGGAAGCGCTCCTCATTGGGCGCAAAGTGGTATTGCAGGCTCAACGTGGTGGGCAGCAAGCGGACGCTGCCGAGATCCACATCCCCTACATTGCTGTTGGTCACGCTCACATCGTGGTTCGCGGTGCCCACCGACAGGTCGAGGGCCACATGGCGTGTGGCGAAATAGGTGCCGTTCACCTCGATCCCGTACCCGGTTTCGATTTCGGCTTGGCCACCGATGGTGCTACGCGGCGTATCTTCACTGGGCTTAAGCGCCAGGCCTCGCAGGCGCAGAACGACATCTCCGGCGTCCGCAGTCGCCGCCAAAATCCCACCCATCAAGCCCAGGGCCACGGCGGCCACGGCCAGGACGGTCTTATACCCTCTCATCACTGATGCCTCTCGATCGTTATGCCGGCGCAGGCGCGCGTCTCGTGCCGGAACCGGCACCCTCAAGGCCCGGACCTTACAGACAGGAGTTTACGAAGTGTTGACCATACACAAAGCTTGCCGGGATTTCCGGCCTGCTTTGTCGCCATGGTAAACGCGCCGCCGGGCTTTGGCGTCTCAACGCAGCACAATGCGTGCCAGAAACGGACGCACCACCGCAAGGCTTTCCTCGGGCGCCTCTTCCATGGGCATATGGCCGACGCCCTCCAGCACCACCAGATCAGCGTCTGGCATGGCCGCCTGGATGCGCTCGCCCTCGGCCACCGGAATCAGAGTGTCCAAGGACCCCCACACCAACAAAGTGGGCGCCGTGATCGCGCCAAGCGCGCTCACCGGATCTGGCAGGACCGTTTGCTCGAAACGGTCGGCCATGGCGAGGCGGTTGCCTTCACGGCGCCACAGATCGTGATAGCGGCTCACTGTCTGCGCGCTCAAGCGGTCCGGATTGCCATAGAGACCGGTGAGCAGCGCCTCTACCGACGCGCGCGGCAGAACATACTGCATGGAGCGCAGCGCCGAGGCGGTGGACTCAAGCTGTGCTGGATCCGGGTTCTCCGGCGGGAACGCCGCCGGCGCCAGCAGCACCAGACCCTCCACCCGCTCCGGCAACGCCACGGCCGCGTTCCAGGAGATCAGCCCGCCCATGGAATTGCCGATCAGCACAGCCCGCTCCAGATCAAGCGCGTCCATGACACCGTCCAGAACCTGGAGCGAGCGCGCCATGGAGTAATCCCCGCTGGGATCCGGCCCCGTCAGGCCCTGGCCCGGCACATCGAACCGCACCACCCGATAATCATCATCAAGAGCGTCGGCCCATGCGTCCCAAGCCTGCAAATGAGCCCCAAAGCCGTGGATCATCACAAGAGCCGGTGCCGTGCGCGGCCCCTGATCACGCACATGCACCCGAACATTCTCGACAGTCACGAAAGATGAGGTGTCGTCCGTGTACTGGGCTTCAAGGAGCTGAGGGTCCAGATCCCGACTATCATAGACGACCCAAGCCGCCAATGCGGCGCAGACGAGCACGACCGCCAAAAGGCCCCAGAGCAAGACACGCCAGCACCCCCAGCCATTGCGCCGTGCTGCGAGAGCCTCGGCCTCGCCTTCTTGCGTATGAGGGTCTGATGCGTGCGGGTTTGGCGCCTGCGGTTCAGCGGTCATGGTCTTTCCCCCTTAGCCGGCGCCACCCCCCGTCGGCTTAGCCGAAGATCAGGTCGCCGGCGTCGATGTCATCCAAATCGGTTTTGCGGAACACCAGCACATCGCCAGTGGGCGCGGTGAACACGAGATCCCGGCCGACTTCTTCGGATGCCGCCAGGAAATCCTGAAAGGTCAGATTGTCAAAGGCGCTCAGATCCACCCGGTCGTTGCCGCCCTTGCCGAAGTCGCGAATAGTGTCCCGGCCATAGGTCGGGGCGAAGACAAAAACATCACCACCGCCGTTACCGCGCAATTCGTCCGTACCGGCCCCTCCGTCAATGCGATCGCTACCGCCGTTGCCGCGCACCTTGTCATTGCCGTCGCCGCCGAAGATTTCGTCGTTGCCCCCGCGACCTTTGATATTGTCGTTCCCGCCAAGGCCGCCAATCACATCGCGACCACTGGTCCCTCTGAGTTTGTCCGACCCCGCCGTCCCGGTGATGGTGAACGTGATGTCGTCATCAAGCACCAGTGTTGATGCAATGTCATCGATAAGGACCGCGTCACCGGTATCATTCTGCGGATTGGAGAGAATGACCGTGAGCTCTTCATCCGCCTCCGGATCACTATCGGGCGCCACGGCCAGCTCGATAATCTGTGTCCGCTCACCGGGCTCGAATGTCAGCGTGCCCGAAGGCAACACACCGCCGGGGAAGTCATCCGCCGACACTGACGGCGCGCTGCCCGGCACCACCGCGAAGTCTACGCTCGCGGATTGATCGATAGGACCTTCCCGGATCACTTCGAACAGGGCGACATCAGCATCTTCCCGAATGGTATCGCTCAACGCCGCGATCGAGAATTCCACATTCCGGCCATTGACAACGATGTCGAGGGTGGTCGGTGCACTGAGCAGGCCCGCGGCATCGGCGATACGGTATGTGAAGGTTTCCAGTTCCGCCAACCCCTGGACCAGGTCGGCGAAAGCCCCATTCTGGTCATAGACGAAGGACCCATCCGCTTCGATGCTCAACAGCGCGCCGCTGGGGGTGGTCACGGTCTCGCCCGGCAGGAGGATATCGCCATTAGTGGTCTGCACGAAAACGAGTTCGATAAAGTCACCATCCACATCAAAATCGGGCCCGCCCCCATTATCCGCCAGCAGGTTGCCGACAAGTAGGAAGCTTTCATCAATGTTAAAGACATCAAAGATGCCCACGGGCGCATCGTTCACCGATGTCACTGTGAGATCGACGATCGTGGTATCCGTTCCACCATCCTCATCGCGCAACACGTAAGTGAAGCTGTCGGAACCGAAGAAGTTCTCGTTCGGCGTATAGGTGAAGCTGCCATCAGCGCTGAGCGACAGGCTACCATTGTCGGGCAAATCCTCCGCACTGACGGTCAAGGCCGCGTCGTCCGCATCCGGATCGGTGTCAGGACCTGCGCCATTGTCAACCAACACATTCCCGCTCAGCGCGGTATCTTCGAGCAATACGAAACTGTCTGCACGGGCGATGGGCGGCACATTCTCGACGATCACGGGATCGACAATGATGCGCACTTGCGCCGTGTCACTGCCACCCTGCCCATCATCAAGGCTGTAAGTAAAAGTATCCGTTCCCGTGAAACCGGCCGTCGCCGTATAGGTAAACTCGCCAGTCGCATTCAGTGTCACCTGACCATTGAGAACATCCGCTTCCAGACGAACAGTCAGCGGGTCGCCGTCCACATCCGTGTCGGCGCCGGCCCCGTTATCGGCGAGCACATTGCCGGTCAACGGCGCAGACCCCACCACCGTGAAACTGTCGTCGCGGGCGTCCGGGGCATCATTGGCGCCAACGACCGTAAAGGTCAGGTCCGCCGTATCCGTTGCCCCGGCCCCATCGGTGACCGTATAGGCAATGGTTTCGGTCACGCTGTCACCCGCGCCCAAAGTCTCGAACGCCCCGGCGGCATTGACGGTCGCCGTGCCATCCGCGAGCACGGTGACCAAGGCGCCCAGAGGAGTGGTGAAGGCCGTTCCCACCGCATTCGCCGACCCGTTGACGGCGGTCACGGTCAGGCCCTGGCCGGCCCCATCCACGTCATTGGCCACCAGATCCACCGTGGCAGAGGCATCCTCCGGCACGGACAACACGTCATTGAAGGCATCAATGCCGGCCGCACCCGTGGACACCACGACCGATGCGGTCGCCGTCGCGGTCAAGAAGCCATCGGAAACCGTGTAGGCGAAACTGTCCGTGAAGGACTGGCCCGGCGCCAGATCATCAAAGGCACCATTGGTGTCGTAAGTGAACTGACCATCGCTGCCCATGGTCAAAAGCGCGCCGGAGGACAGCATCACGGTCATACCCACCGACGCGGCGATGCTGTTGACTGCCGTCACGCTGAGCGCGGTCCCTTCAGGATCACGATCAACGCCACCGCCACTGTTATTGATCACATTGGCCGCGAGCACGCTGGTTGAGTCGATCCCATAGAGATCATCCGCGGCGACCGGCGCGTCGTTGACACCGACAATGGTCAAGGTCGCCGTGGCCACATTGCTGTCCGCAAAAGCCAACCCATCCGTGGTGGTGTAGGTGAATGTGTCTTCCGCCGATTGCCCGGGCGCCAGCGCATCAAATGCGATAGATGCATCATAGGTGAACTGACCATTTGCGCTGACGGTCAGTACCGCGCCGGAGGGCAACGTGATGGTTTGGCCCACATTGGCCGCACTGCCATTCACTGTGGCCACCGTGAAGGTGTTGCCTTCCGGATCACTGTCGGCCAGGCCGCCATTACTGGCGAACAGGTTGCGGTTGATGGGGGTATTTTCGGTGACGAAGAACGCATCATCCTCGGCCACCGGCGGCTCATTGGTGCCGGAGAGCGCGGCCTCGATGGCTGGCCCGGCCTGGATCAGACCGGCGCCCGTGCGGTTGTCAATGCCGGGCACGCCCATATCGATGGCGCTTTGCTGTAACAGCGCCAGGATCGCGTCAGGCGAAAGCGAGGGATCGGCTTCCAGCAGCAGCGCGGCGACGGCCGCCGCGTGAGGCGCCGCGGCGGACGTGCCGAAGAAATTCGGAAAGCCCGTGTCATCCACATCGGAGAAACCGAAAAAGGTCGTGTCCACCCCATCGGGCGCCGTGATTTCCGGCTTTTGGCGGATCTCCGGCTCATCAAGCCGGTTGCCGTCGATGTCGAGACGAATAGTGGAGGGCCCGGCGCTGGAGAAGGAATTGATCTGCGGCGGGTTCACGCCAAAGGCGGGCGTGTTGAAATAGGCGGTCGCGCCCACGGCGATGGCACCTTCGGCGGCCGCATGGCCGATCACTGTGGGGTTGGAGAAGTCCATCGCATATTCCGGCTGCTTCTCATTGACGAAGCTGGTGCTATCGAAAAAGACAATTTTCAGATTTTCCGGATCCGGACCGCCTGCGTTTTCGATGACAAGACCGAGATCCATGGCCTCGTTGCTTTCATTCTCGATGCGGAAAATCTCCACCGGGTCAGCGCCAATATTGAAATCCAGGCCGCCGAAAATGAACCCGTCTTCGTCGCGCACCGGTTCCAGCGAGCCCGGATCAACGAGATAGATGTCGAGATCGGTATCGGCGCCGGGGCTTTGGGTGGAAATGCTGGCAAAGGGCTGGTCCCATTGCAGTGACAGGAACATGCTGTCGCCGGCGGCCAAGGTAAAGTCGAGCACCGGATCGACGCCCGCGCCCGGGTTCCAGTCATGGGCCACGCCGTTACCGGCCGGCGAGGAGGACAGGATCTCGCCACTGGAGCGGAACGGCGCCTCATAGGAGGAAAAGCCGGCATTGCCGGCGGAGGAGAAATACGTCACCCCATCGGCAACCACCGAATCCACGGCCTGGGCGATGATGCCGTCCTGGAAGAACGGCTCGGCCAGATAGACCACATCATCGACAATGATATCGGAGCCAAATTGCGCGAGGCGCTCGATATTGTTGGCGAACACGGCCTGGCCACCAAAGGCGGTCGCAAATTGCAGGCTCGCCCCCGGGGCGGTGTCATGAATGATCTGCAGCATGGCCCGGCCTTCATCGGAGGCATCGGAGCCAAAGAAATCCTGCACCACCAGCACGCCTTCTTCCGGCAGGTCCCCGCTGGCGATATCGCCTTGCCCGCCGAGCAGGGCGTTGAAGCTGTCCGAGAGCGCCCCAATGGTCACGCCGGTCCCGTCCACGCCGAATTCCTGGCGCGCGAGGTCGGCCCCGAGAGAACGATCCCCCTGACCGGTGACGGAACCCTGGGCGGAGAAAGTCAGCACCGGCATGGCAAAGCGCAGCGCTTCCACAGTGTTCAGCGCTTCGATAGCCTCCACCGGCAAGAGGCCCGAGACCATGCGCCCGGCCGACGCCCCGCTCTCCAGCCCCAGATCCACCAACTCCGCCAGCAGCGTTTCGGTCAGGCCCGGCTGCGCCAGGGCATCAATGGCCACAAATCCCGCCGCGCCGTCCGTGCTGGACGGCTCATCCGCCCACACCGAGACCATATCGGCCAGGGAATAGGACAACGCCCGGTCAGCGGCCATCAGAGACACAGAGGACTGTGCCACGGCCTCCAGCATGGGATGAAGGCGGCTTGTCGATGCGACCATGACGTTCCCCTTGACAATATGGGCCGCGTGCCCGCGGCCCTTACACATTACGGGCCGCGCGGACGCGGCCCTTAAACCCTGTAGCCTCGAAAGGCTCCACCACCCCGGCTAACGCCAACACAGAGCCCCTGCGCGGCCGCGCCTCAGCCCCTCGGCCGCATGCGCTTCCACACTCGTCGCAGTTTAGCCGATGCGTCCCACTTTGAGAAACCGTCTGAGCGGTGCGACACGGGGAATTCCGGGGGGATGCCATCACAAAACGCAAGGCTGAGCAGATCTCCGGGCGGCACAAAAAAACCCCGGCGGATGGACCGCCGGGGCTGCGCACGCATCTGGTGTGTCTTAGACCAGGATCGCGATGGGCTCATTTTCGAAGATGAAGTTGTTCGCGGTGAGTTCGTTCAGCTCCACATCTTCAATGCGCAGTTGCGCGCCATTGCCCGCGGTGAAGATCGTATCCTTGCCTTCCGTCGAGGCGCCGGCCTGGAACTGACCCAGGCTGGTGATGCCCAACGTGGCCACATCGATGATGTCCTCTTCCAGCTCGAAATCGGTGAGGACGTCCACGTCGGTGCTGCTGACGGCGTTGAAGTCAAACGTGTCGATGCCGTCGCCGCCAATCAGCTCGTCGTCGCCATCGCCGCCGTTGAGCCGGTCGTCGCCGTCACCGCCACGCAGTTGATCATCATCGTCTTCGCCGAAGAGCATGTCGTCGCCGTCACCGCCACGCAGTTGATCATCATCGTCTTCGCCGAAGAGCATGTCGTCGCCGTCGCCGCCGTCGAGCCGGTCGGAGCCAAAGAAGCCCAGGATCTCGTCGTCGCCATCGCCGCCCTTGATGCGGTCATCACCACCCAACCCGTTGAGAGTGTCGTTACCGTCACGGCCATCAATCCGGTTGTCGCCGTCATTGCCGCTGACGTTGTTGTCCAGATCGTTGCCGCGGACTTTGAGTTTCTCGCTATTGTCGATCAGGCTTACGTTCTCGACATTGTCGCCAAGCTTCACACTGGTGTCACTGATGATCGTATCGTCGCCTTCGTTGGCGTTTTCGACCACTTTGTCACCTTTACCGATCGTGTAAATGTCATTGCCGGCACCGCCGATCAGCTCGTCCTTGCCCTCGCCGCCATCCAGCTCGTCATTGCCTTCGCCGCCGATCAGTTCATCCTTGCCGTCGCCACCGGAGATGTCATCGTCACCGCCAAGGCCGTTGATGACATCGTCGCCCGCAGTACCGATGAGCTCCTCGCCATTTTCGGTGCCGTTGATGGTGCCGCCGTCGTCATTGCTGCCCTGCTTCTTTTGCTCTTTGCGCAGGTCCTTCAAGTTCACCATGCCGTCGGAGAACTGAAGATATTCGGCGTTGATGATGGTGTCCGTGCCCTCATCGCCGTTGTCCGCGTTGTTGTCGGTGACACGCACTTCTTTCTTGTCAAACACCACCGTGTAATCGGCCTGCGGGCCGTTGAAGACGACAAAGTCCATTTTGCCCTTGCCGGCATCATAGACATCGTTGCCCAAGCCACCGGTGAATGTATCGTCGCCATCACCGCCGAGAAAGCCATCGTCACCGTCGCTGCCGGTGATGGTATCGTCGCCCTCCAGCAGCAGGCCGACAAACTTGTCGAACTTATTCTTCTCCAGCGGCTTCGCCACATCCTCCACGTCAAGGGACAGGCCCGTTACCTCAACGTCAGTCGTCAAACCATTTTCACGGTATTCAAAGCCGGTTATCGTACCGCCAGTGACTTCCAGATCACCATCTTCAAGCTGCGAGGTGAAACCGGTGCCGTTGAAGATGAACACTTCATCGGAGCCTTCGAACGGAACCACCACCTGAGCGGGCAGCACCTGTTGCACGAACAGGTCTTCCAGATCCGTGTCTTCATCAGTGAAGAGATCGACAGGGGTCAACAAAGTGACATTGGCCATGACAAGATACTCCAGGTCCGTAAAATCAAGCGTGATTGGGGGCAGCACACGGAAAGTCAGGTCTGGATCACGACCGCCCCCTCGTTCCGGGTTTGACCGCACACACACCATGACTGTGGCGATTGGATGATGGATTGGGGCGCGCCGATGACGCATCCGGTTGCCGCACGGCCTTGGTTACCCTTTGGCTGTCGCGCATTCCGGCTGAGACTCGCCGCCCAGACAAGCCGGGGCCTGTTTGCAGCACCACCCGCTCGCCGCTTACAAATACCATTTGCTCCGCCAACGCTAGCAACAATCCCGTCATTGAGTGAGATTTTGCCATGACACGCAGCCGCCGCTTCGTCCTCGCCCGCCATGCCCAGGGACTGCCTCGATTAGAAGACTTTAAGCTGGAAGATGTAGACCTTCCCGCCCCTGGCGAGGGCCAAGTGCTGGTGCGTAACATCTTGATTTCCGTGGATCCGGGCATGCGCGCGCGGCTGTCGGCGACACGCAGCTATGCCGAGCCCATCGCGATCGGCGAGACCATTCAGGGCGCGAGCGTGGGCGAGATCCTGGAGTCGCAGCACCCGCGTTTCCAACCTGGTGATATTGTCGCCACGGGCCTGGGTTGGCAGGAGCACGCGGTGTGCTCGGCCAAGGCGGTGCGCAAGGTCCCACCCCTGGGCCTGCCCCCGTCCACGGCGATTGGCGTGCTCGGTATTCCGGGCATGACGGCCTATTTTGGCCTCTATGACGTGGGCGGACTGAAAGCAGGCCAGACGGTGGTGGTCTCCTCGGCCGCCGGGGCCGTGGGCTCGGCCGCCGCGCAGATCGCCAAGATCGAAGGCGCCACAGTCATCGGCATTGCGGGCGGGCCAGAAAAATGCACCTGGCTGACGGACGGGGTCCGCCTCGACGTGGTGGTGGATTACAAGATCGAACAGGATCTCACGGATACGTTGCAGTTCATCGCCCCCCAAGGGGTGGACATCTTCTTTGACAATGTGGGCAACGCCATGGTGGACGCGGTGCTGCCGGTCATGAACCCGCATGGGCGCATCGTCATTTCTGGGCAGGTGGCCGACTACAATGTGGCGCCTGAGCAACGCATCGGCATCCGCAACACCCACCATTTCATTACAGAACGCCTGCGCATGGAGGGGCTGGTGGTGTTCGACTACGCCGCCCGCTTCCCCGAGGCGGCCATCAAAATGGCGGACTGGATCAAGGCCGGGCGCCTGCTCTATCGCGAAGATATCACCGAGGGTTTCGAAACCCTGCCCGAGGCGTTTATCGGCCTCTTCCGGGGCGAGAATTTCGGCCGCCGGCTGGTGCGCACGGGTCCTGATCCCGAACCCCGGTGAGGCTGTCACGCTCGCGCGCAACTGCCCCATGGACAAGGCCGCGCGACCCGGCAATGCTGATCAAAAGAGGCGCATAACAGGGAGAGGGAAGGACAGCCTATGGCATTCACCGGCTACAGCACGCTCCAGTTCAGCACCGAAGACCGGGTCCTGACCGTCACCATTGACAGTCCCGGGCCCATGAATGCGGTCAACCAGGCGCTGCATGACGACTTGGCGCGCGTCTTTCTGGATGTCCAGGACGATCCGCACAGCGACATCGTGGTGCTCACGGGTGCGGGCTCGGTGTTTTGCGCCGGCGGGGATGCGCGCTGGATGGTGGACATGCTGACCGAGCCCGAGCGCTTTCGCGGCATCGCCCCCCACGCCAAACGCATTGTCACCTCGCTGTTGGACCTGGAAAAGCCGATCCTGTGCCGCCTGAACGGCGCGGCCGCCGGGCTGGGCGCCACCATTGCGCTGATGTGCGATATCGTCATCGCCGACGAAACTGCGGTGATCGGCGACCCGCATGTGAAAATGGGGTTCGTCGCGGGCGATGGCGGCGCCGTGATTTGGCCCCAGCTCATCGGCTATGCCCGCGCCAAGGAACTCCTGATGACCGGAGATATGATTAAGGCCACGGACGCGGTTGCCATGGGCCTGATCAACTATGCTGTTCCGGGGACGGATCTTGATGCCAAAGTGGCTGAGATGGTCACCAAAGTGCAGTCCAATCCCCGTTGGGCCGTGCGCTGGACCAAGACGGTCTCCAACATGCCGTTGCGGGACCTAGCGCACCGGTTGATGGATGCCTCGGTGGCTTATGAGATGATCAGCAACACCACCCGTGACCATCGCGAGGCCGTTGCAGCCTTTCTCGACAAGCGCAAGCCAAACTTCACGGGAGAGTAAGGCGCATGTATTTCCGCGACGAGCCCGAGCACATCACCCTGTTGCGCGACAGCATGCGCCGCTTCGCCGAGCGGGAATTACCGCGCGAGCAGGTGCGGGCCTGGGACAAGGCCTGTGACACCCCGCGCCACGTGTTCGACCGGCTGGCGGAAACCGGCGTGTGCGGACTGACCATTGATGAGGCCCATGGCGGCCAAGGCCGCGATCTGGTGGCTGCCGTCGCCGTCATTGAAGAACTGGCGCAGCATGGTTCGGGCGCGGCCGGCTATTTCATTCACTGCGCCTTTTACGGCGGCATGAACATTTCAGAAAATGGCAGCGCGGAGCAAAAACGCCTGTTCTTGCCAAAGATCGCCAAAGGTGAACTTTTATTTGCCTACGGACTGTCCGAACCCGATGTGGGCGGCGACCTTGCCTCCGTCGCCATGACCGCACGCAAGAGCGAGGACGGCGAGCGGGTGATCCTGAACGGGGTGAAGCGCTGGTGCACCGGGGCGCGCTTTGCCGATTACATCATCTGCCTGGTGCGTTCGGATGCCGACGCTGGGCGTTACCGGAACCTGTCTTTCGTCCTGGTGCCGACCAACCGGGCGGGTATCCAAATCACCACGATCGAGCATGCCGGCATCCGCTATGCCGCCACCACCGATGTGGCGCTCACGGACGTGGAGGTGCCGGTCGACTACATTCTCGGCGGGCCGGAGGGCTGGAACCGGGGCTGGCCCATGCTGGCGGGCCCGGCGCTCGATGTGGAAAAGCTTGAGATCACCGCCGTCGCGCTCGGCATCGCCACGGCCGCCGTGAACGAGGCCTGGACCTACGCGCAGCAGCGCCAGCAGTTCGGCAAACCCATCAGCGGCCACCAATCCGTGCGCCACGCTTTGGTCGAGGCAAAGACCAAACTTCAGGCCTGCCGACACATGCTCTACCACGCCGCGCATTTGGCCAATGAGGGCCGGCCATGCAGTGTCGAAACCTCCATGGCCAAGCTTTTCATCGCCGATACGGGTGTCGAAATCGTCCTCGCCTGCCAGCGCATTATGGGCGCCTATGGCTGCGCGGAGGGTTTCGACATGGAACGCCATGTGCGCGACATCACCTGCATGCCCATCGTCGGCGGCTCCTCCAACATGCAAAAGAACAATATCGCCGGCCGGCTGGGCCTGGCCGAGTAATCCGCAACGGGATCACCCAGAAGGAACACGCCATGAGCGTTATCGAGGCAGCCCACAAGATCGGTGACGAAATCCGCGAGCGGGGCGATGAAATCGAAGCCGCCCGCCGCCTGCCCGCCGACATCGCCCAGCGCCTCGCTCATGCGGGCTTGTTGCGGATGCTCGTGCCCCAGGACATCGGCGGCCTGGAGAGCGAGCCACAAGCCGCGCTTCAGGCCATGGAAATCCTCTCCCATGCCAACGCGGCCACGGGCTGGTGCACCATGATCGCGTCCACCACCGGGCTCGTCGCGGCTTATCTGCCCGAGCCGGAAGCCCGGCTCATCTATGGCGATCCCGACAGCATCAGCGGCGGTGTTTTTGCGCCGACCGGCAAGGCCGTGGCCGAAGGGGACAGCTATCGGGTAACCGGGCGCTGGCAATGGGGCAGCGGCTCGGCCAATTGCGACTGGATCTTTGGCGGCTGCATGATTGTCGAAGACGGCGAGACCCGGCGCCTGCCCAATGGCGCACCGGATTCGCGCATGATCGCCTTCCGCGCCGAGGACGTGGCCCTGATCGACACTTGGTACGCGGTGGGCATGAGTGGCACCGGCAGCGGCGATTTCGCGGTCACCGATCTGGTGGTGCCGAAGGCCCGCTCGGTCTCGCTGATGGTGGATAAGCCGCGGGTCGCGGGCGCGCTCTATACGGTCCCGATTTTCGGGCTTCTGGCGCTCGGCATTGCGTCGGTGGCGCTGGGCAACGCACGCGGCGCCATGGATGAGCTGCGCGATCTGGCGATCGCCAAGCGCCGGCGCTACTCCGCGCGCACGGTCGCCGAGACCCACCATGGTCAGGCCGTCATGGCCCAATGCGAAGCAGAGTGGCAGAGCGCGCGGGCCTATCTTTACGGCATGGTCGCCACCGCCTGGGCCCAGGCCCAAAGCGGTGCCATCGAGGTGGAGACCAAGGCCCATCTGCGCCTTGCCGCCACGCACGCCACCCGCACTTGCGCCGAGATCGTGCGGCGCATGTACGACCTGGGCGGCGGCACGGCGGTGTATCTCACCTCCAGCCTGCAGCGGCGCTTCCGCGACGGGCATGTGGCGACCCAGCACATCATGGTGGCCCACAATACCTATGAGACGGCGGGACGCTCGCTCTTCGGCCTGGAGACTGACGCGACCTTCCTTTAGGGCTCAGACGCCTCGTATTTGCTTTTCAGCAACCGGCTCGCCACACTTTGCGGTAACGACGCAGGGCGGCTTTGACGTGCGCGGTCAACGCGCGCGCCGGCCCGAGCTTTGAGGGGATTTTCATGACGACGACGGACGTGGAGGCCATCAACCTGTCCGCACAGGTGCTGGCCGTCCTAAAAGACATCAGTGGCTTTATCTGGGGTCCTTATCTGCTGATCCCGCTGCTGCTGGGCACGGGCCTGTTTTTGACCGTGGGTCTGCGCTTTGCGCCGATCCTGAACATCGGCCGCGGCTTCAGCCTGCTGTTTCAAAGCCGTCAAGGCACCGGCAAGGGCGAGATCACGCCGTTTCAGGCCCTGGCGACGGCCCTGTCGGCCACCATCGGCACCGGGAATATCGGCGGCGTCGCGCTCGCTATCGCCATTGGCGGGCCTGGAGCCATTTTCTGGATGTGGATGACCGCACTGGTCGGCATGGCCACCAAATACAGTGAAGCCGTGCTCGCCGTGAAGTACCGCGAAGTGGATGACAATGGCCGCTATGTGGGCGGGCCCATGTATTACGTGCGCAACGGCCTGGGGCCGCGCTGGGCCTGGCTTGGGGCGACCTTTGCCTTTTTCGCCATGATCGCGGGCTTTGGCATCGGCAACATGACGCAATCGAACGCCATCGCCGGCGTCCTGGACCAGGGCCTGAGCATTCCCACCTGGGCCAGCGGCCTGGTGCTCGCGGCCCTGACCTTCACGGTGATCATTGGCGGGGTGAAGCGGATCGCGGCCGTGGCCGAGCGGCTGGTGCCGCTGATGGCGCTTTTCTACATCGCCGCCGCCTCGGTCATTCTGGTGTTGAACGCGGAATACATTCCCGGAGCGTTCGGGCTGATCTTCAGCGATGCCTTCACGGGCTCGGCCGCCGCCGGCGGGTTCGCGGGTTCCGCTTTCATCCTGGCCCTGCAAACCGGGGTCGCACGGGGTATTTTCTCCAACGAATCCGGCCTTGGCAGTGCGCCCATCGCCCATGCGGCGGCTCAGACCGATGATCCCGTGCGCCAGGGCACCATCGCCATGATGGGCACCTTCATCGATACCCTGATCGTGTGCACCATGACCGCGCTGGTGATCCTCACCGTGCAGGTGCCCGTGGACGGCGGTGAGGCGCAGACCATTGCCGTATGGCTCACGGGCGAGTCCTCGGACGGGGCCAAGCTGACCGCCACTGCTTTCGGCAGCGCCCTGCCCGGCGGCCAGTGGGTGGTCACCATCGGCCTGTTGTTCTTCGCCTTCACCACGATCCTGGGCTGGAGCTATTACGGCGAACGAGCGGCGGAATATCTGTTCGGGGTTGGCGTGATCCTGCCCTACCGGGTGCTCTGGGTGCTGGCCGTGATGGCGGGCGCGACGCTGCAGCTCGATATCGTCTGGAAGTTTGCCGACATCATGAATGGGCTCATGGCGCTACCGAACCTCATCGCCTTGCTGGCCTTGTCGGGCACCATTTTCGCCATCAGCCGCGCCAGCCGCTGATCGCCCTCCCCCGTCACGCGCTAAGACGCCCTGGACAACAGCTCCAGGGCGTATTCGGTTATCGGTCACGCAGTTGTCCGTTTGGCCTTATAGGTTCCATGCTAGGCTTTCCCCGATAAAGCAATAAAGTTTCGAGAACTACACCTTTCGGGGAGGATCATGGCGGATCAAAACCAGAGCAGTGCGACGCCACCGGGCGAAGAAATGCCCAGCCATGTCAGTCTATTTGGGCGCGCGGTCGCTTACCGCCATTATGCGCTCGGGATTCTGACGCTGATTTACGTGCTGAATTATATGGACCGGCAGATCTTGTCGGTGCTGCTGCCGGCCATCAAAGCGGAGTTCATGGTCTCCGACACGCTGCTGGGCCTGTTATCAGGCATCAGCTTCGCAGCCGTCTATGCCACGCTTGGCATCCCCATCGCGTTGCTCGCCGACCGGATGAACCGGCGCAACATCATCACGATCTCGCTGGCGATGTTCAGCTTTTTCACGGCTCTGTGCGCCTTTGCCCTGAATTTCTGGCAGCTCTTGTTGGCGCGCCTTGGTGTGGGTGTGGGCGAAGCAGGCACAAGCCCGCCCTCGCACTCCATCATCGCTGACCTCTATCCCGCTGAGCAGCGCTCCACGGCGCTGGCCATCTATGCGCTCGGGGTGAATTTCGGGCTCATGCTGGGCTTTTTCGGAGGGGGCTGGATCAACGAATTCTATGGCTGGCGGGCGGCATTCCTGGTTGCCGGTGTCCCCGGCATTTTGCTCGCCATTATCGTCCAATTCGTGCTGAAAGAACCGCCGCGCGGCCTATCCGATGCCAAACACGCGCCTGCAACACCCCTGGCGGGCGAACCCACCAAACCCGGCGGCGCCACTTTCATGGAAGTCGCCCGCTTCCTTTGGAGCCAGACGACGTTCCGGCACCTGTCCTTTGCCGCAGCCCTCAATGCCTTTGTGGGCTATGGCGCAGTCGCCTGGACAGGCGCTTTCCTGTTCCGCTCCCATGACATGTCCACCGGCGAGATCGGCACGGTACTGGCGGTCCTGTTTGGGGTCTTCGGGGGCTTTGGCACGTTCATGGGCGGTTATCTGGCGGACAAGCTGGCGGTTTATGACACCCGGTGGCGCATGTGGGTGCTGGTGATCGCCATTGTGCTGTCGATCCCGTTCAGCATCGGCTTCTATCTGCATCCCGATAAGTGGACGGCCATCGCCTTCTACCTGTTCCCGGTGCTGGTGGGCTCGATTTATCTGGGCCCAACCTTCGCCATGACCCAAGGGCTGGTGCCGCTGCGCATGCGCTCGGCCGCCTCGGCGATCCTGCTTTTCATCATCAACATGATTGGCCTGGGTCTGGGACCGCTCGCCATCGGCATGCTGAGTGATGCGCTGACGCCAAGCATGGGCAGTGACGCCCTGCGCTGGGCCATGTTGATCGTGGGTCTGGCGGGCATCTGGTCGGCGCTGCACTTCCTGCTCGCCGCCCGGACCATGGACGCGGACCTAGAACGGGTCCGGCAAATGGAGCGGTAATGCGAGGCTCGGAAGAATGGGCCTCGGTTTTCCCGACAAGCCGAGCGCACGAAAGACCTAGAGCGGCCTCGCTCTAG
>CAZVEE010000080.1:0-16156 GCA_964625525.1 uncultured Alphaproteobacteria bacterium
ACAACAGCGCGCGGGCCTTCAGGAAACGATGGGACAGGGCGGCAACGGCCTTGGCCCCGATGCCTGGGACGGCACACCGGCCCGCCTCGCGGCTGCCCTTCTTCAGGCCGTCCCCGTCGGCGCCCCCTCGCCCACCATGGGCACGCTCATCCGCGCCTTGTTACAAACGCCGGAGCCGCTCACATCGCGTCGGCTGGCATCCTTGCCCGGCAATGCCCGCCTGGGCCAGCCGCCGGCCGCGACGCCCGATGCGGACTTTCTCGCCCTGCGCGCCCAGCGCCTGCTTGATGCGGGCCATGTGGCAGAGGCCCTCGCCCTGGCGCGCGGTCTGGGCCAAAGCCATGCGGCGCTGCACGAGGTGGAGGCCTCGGCCCATCTGCTTCAGCGCAACACGGACGCAGCCTGCGATATGGCGCTACGCATGCGCCTGGAGACCCGCGCGCCCTATTGGATCAAGCTGCGCACCCTTTGCTATCTGCACCAGGGTGCGGCCCCCGCGGCGGCGATGACCGTTGACCTGTTAGAGCAGAACGGCGAGTCAGCGCCGCTCTTTTTCGGTCTGGTCGCGTTCGCCACGGATGGCTTCCCGCTCACAACGGCCATGTGGGACGAGCCAGTGACGGCCCTTGAACTCGGCCTCTTGCGCCATGCGGGCCTCGCGCTGCCGCCGCAGGCACGGGCCACCCCGGCGGTTCGGCGCGCCGCCGCGCTCGATCTGGGCGCGCGTCAGGACCAAGTGACCAATCCGGACGCCGTCTCCGCGACCTTGCGGGCCGCCCAGGACGCGGTGCGCAGCGGGGCCCTGGCGCCAGAGCTGCTGGCCAAGCTTTATGCGGCCGTCCGCTTCCCGGAGGACGCGCGCAACGATCCCTTCGCCTTTTCCGAAGACCTCGACCCTGAACTCGCCAACGCCTTGTTCTTCCAGCTTGTGCGGGAAGCTCAGGTGCCGGCCTTGCGGGTTGAATTCCTTCACGCCGCTTTGGCCCTGGGCGAACGCTCCGGCGCCTATCTGCCCGTGGTCATGGTCCACGCCGCCGATATCGGCGCGGTGCCCGCCTCGCCCCATCTGGGCTGGGCAGCGGGCCGGCTAGGCCTGGCGGCGCTGGCCGCCGATCGGGCCGATGTGGCCTATCGCTGGCACGATGTGCTGACCCAAATGACTTTCGGCGCCGGCGCGCATGACGACAAAATCGCGCTGCGGCGCCTGACCTTGGCGCTTGCGGCCGCCGATACGCGCATCGCCATGGGGGCCGGCCCGCGCCTGGATATCGAAGGTTGGATCGATGATGCCCGGCGCGGCACCCTCGACCCAGCCCGCCTCGCCCGTGACCTCCAGATCCTCAACGCCACCGGCATGCCCTTGCCAGTGGAGGCGGAAATATGGCTTCTGGAACAGGCGAAAGATACGCGGGTCGCGGCGCCGCCGGCCATTGTGGCGAACCGTCTGCCCGAAGCCATAAAGCGCGACCGCACGGCCGAGAGCCTGGCGCTGGCGCTGATTCTCGCGGGCCAGGACGGACCGGAAGGGCAAAGCCCTTACCTGCTGACCGAGGCCATCCGCGTGCTTTCGGACATGGGACTGAAACGGGAGGCCCGCCGCCTCGCGCTCGAAGCCCTGCTCGCCCAGCCCTCCTGATCCGGCATGACGCCGGCGGAGTGCCGGCGCAGGACCCTCTTGAGCCGGGCGGCGCGAGCCAGGGCAGCGTGGGCGCGCGGAAAGCATGACTGTCATTCAGCAAGGCCAGCGCCAGATCGAGGCCTTCCTCGAAATGCTCAGCGCCGAGCGGGGCGCCGCGCGCAACACGCTCGAAGCCTATGCGCGGGATCTCAGCCATTTCGCGGCCTTCCTGGCGGAACGGGGCCTGGCGCTCATGAACACGGGCGCCGAGGACCTGCGCGCCTATCTCTCCAGCTTGGAACAGGCGGGCATGGCCGCCTCCACCGCCGCGCGCCGGCTGTCGTCTCTGCGCCAGTTCCATAAGTTTTTGTATATGGAGGGCTTTCGCACTGACGATCCCTCCCTGGGCCTCGATAGCCCGCGCCCGCGCCGGGCCCTGCCCCGCACTGTCACCGAGCGGGAAGTGAGCTGCTTGCTCGACACCGCCCGCACGGATGAAAGCCCGGAAGGCGTGCGGCTGCATTGCCTGATCGAGATCCTCTATGCCACCGGCGCACGGGTCTCGGAGCTGGTGGCGCTGCCGCTCACGGCCGCTGCCCAGGACCTGCGCCTGCTGCTCATCAAAGGCAAAGGGGGCCGGGAGCGCATGGTGCCACTGAACACGGCCGCCGCCCAGGCGCTGGCCGCCTATCGCATGGTCCGCGACCGGTTTTTGCCAAAAGACACCGGCGCCTCACGCTTTCTGTTTCCCTCGCGCGGGCGCTCAGGCCACCTGACCCGCCATCGCTTCGCACAATTGCTGAAAGATCTCGCCTTGCGCGCCGGGATCGACCCGGACAGCCTGTCGCCGCACACCCTGCGGCATGCTTTCGCAAGTCATCTCTTGGCAAATGGGGCAGACTTGCGCGCGGTGCAGAAAATGCTGGGCCACGCGGATATCTCAACCACCCAGATTTATACTCACGTGCTCGCCGAGCGGCTGAAAACCATCGTCGAGGACCACCACCCGCTGAGCGACAAGCCGTCGCGTGCATAGGAGACAAGCCCCATGAGCTTTACGAACCCGGAGCGTCGCGCCATCCGACTCTACCGCTCGAAACTGTTTCTGCCGGGCTCGCGCACCGAGTTCATCGAAAAAGCCGCCAAAGGCGACGCAGACTGCATCTGCATGGACCTGGAAGACGCGGTGGCGCCATCGGACAAGGAACTGGCGCGCACCAACATCATCAAGGCCCTGAACGAGGTGGATTTCGGCACGAAGGTCGTGACCGTCCGCATCAACGGCTTGAACACCCATTACGCCTATCGCGACATTATCGATCTCATGGAGCAAGGCGGCGAGCGGCTCGACTGCCTGATGGTCCCGAAAGTGGGTGTGGGTGCCGATATCTATGCGGTGGACATGCTGGTCTCCCAGGTCGAAGCGGCCATGGGGCGCAAGAAGCGCGTTGGACTGGAGGCCGTGATCGAAAGCGCGCTGGGCATCGAGAACGTCAACGAGATCTGCGCCGCGTCTCACCGCTTGGAAAGCCTGCATTTCGGCGCCGCCGACTACGCGGCCTCCACCTATATGCGCACCACCAATATCGGTGGCTCCAACGCCGATTATGTGGTGGCGACAGATGCAGACGCCGAGGGCAAGCGCGCCTATCACTGGGGCGACATGTGGCATTATCCGCTCATGCGCATGGTGGCCGCAGCCCGCGCCCATGGCCTGACCCCCATTGATGGCCCCTTTGGCGACTATTCCGACCCGGAAGGCTTCAACAATCAGGCCATGCGCACCGCCGTCATGGGCTGTGAGGGCAAATGGGCCATTCACCCCAAGCAGGTCCCCCTGTGCAACGCGGTCTACACCCCGCCGCAAGCGGAAGTCGACAAGGCCAAGGCCATTCTTCAGGCCATGGAAGACGCACACGAAAAGGGCCTGGGCGCGGCCACGTATAAGGGCACACTGGTGGATGCCGCCTCCATCAAACAGGCCGAAGTGGTGGTGAGTCAGTGGGAAATGATCCAGACGCGCAGCCAAGGCTAAGATCCAAGCGCCCCTGACCCAATATCAGGGCCTCTTCTGCGGCGCATTGACAGGTGCGCGGGCGCGAGGGCACTTTCGGGTCCGATTTGGACGGGCACGGGACCGGGAGACCGGTGCCGGGCCCCTTCCCCTTTGTTGCCCGCGCCGGCCCGCGCTTTCCGCTGTGGCCGGCGAGAAAGCAGGCCATGCGCACCTATCTGAATTTCGAAAAGCAAATCGCCGAACTGGAAGGCAAGATTGAAGAACTCCGCCAGCTCTCCGGCGAGGACCAGAGCGTCGATATCGACGAAGAGATCAGAACCCTGGAAGCCAAGGCGGCGAGCCTTCTAGAAGAAACGTACGCCAACCTCACCCCCTGGCAGAAAACCCAGGTGGCGCGCCATCCCAGCCGCCCGCATTGCTTCGACTATATCCGCGTCTTGATCGACGATTTCACGCCGCTGGCCGGCGACCGGCTCTATGGCCAGGACGAAGCCGTGGTGGGCGGGCTTGGCCGCTTTCGTGGCCGCTCGGTGCTGGTCATCGGCCATGAAAAGGGCAACGACACTCAAAGCCGCCTGAAGCACAATTTCGGCATGGCGCGGCCCGAGGGCTATCGCAAGGCGATCCGCCTGATGACCCTGGCGGAGCGGTTCAACATGCCGGTGGTGACGCTTGTGGATACGGCCGGCGCCTATCCGGGCCTGGGCGCGGAAGAGCGCGGCCAGGCGGAGGCCATTGCCCGCTCCACCGACCGCTGCCTGACCCTCAGTGTCCCCATCGTCTCGGTGATCATCGGTGAAGGGGGCTCTGGCGGCGCTGTCGCCATCGCCACGGCCGACCGGGTGCTGATGCTGGAGCATTCCGTCTATTCGGTGATCTCACCGGAGGGCTGCGCCTCGATCCTCTACAAGGACTCCGACAAGGCCAAGGACGCGGCCACCGCCATGCGCCTGACCGCCCAGGAACTCCACAAGCTCCAAGTCATCGACGATATCATCCCTGAGCCCATGGGCGGTGCCCATCGCGGCCCCGAAACGATGATCCGGGACGCGGGCAATGCCATCGAGCTTGTCCTGAAGGACTTGGCGGCCCTGGAGCCTGAAGCGCTGCGGGCCGCCCGCCGGGCCAAGTTCGTGGCCATCGGTCGCGAAGGTCTGGCATAACGCTTATCCGCGCAGCAGACGACCGAAGGCCCGCACATCCTCGACAAAGAGGTGCGGGCGTTCGAGCGCGGCGAAATGGCCCCCCTCGGGCAGATCGGTCCAGCGCACCACGTTGAAGCTTTTTTCCACCTGGCTGCGCGGTGGCCATTGGAAGGTGTCGTGGGGGAAATTGGCGATGGCCGTGGGCTTGTCCTGGCGCGTTCCCGGCGCATAGCCGCCGCCATAGCCATCATGCATGAGACCGTAATACTGCCAGCTCGCCGTATTGAATGTGCGCGTGACCAGATAGATCATGATATTAGTCAGGACCTGATCCTTCGTATACGCACTTTCGATATCAGTGCCGTTGGTATGGGACCACGTGTTGAATTTCTCCACCAGCCAGGCCGCCACACCCACGGGGCTGTCCATCATGGCATAGCTGAGTGATTGCGGTTTCGTGGCCTGAAGGCGGAAATAAGCCCCCTCCAGTTCAAACGTCATACGCGCGGCTTTGGCGGCCTCGATTTCATCGGGGGTTTCAGGCTTGGCGCCCGGCGCCTGCCAACCCAGCATGTTCAGGTGAATGGCGGCACAGGCCGGATCATTCAACGCCATATGCGCACTGATCGCCGAGCCCCAGTCCCCGCCCTGCGCCAGGTAGTCTTTGTACCCCAGAACACCGCTCATGAGTCCGGCCATATAGGCGGCGATGTGGCGCGGCCCCATGGGGTTTTGCGGCTTGCCGGAAAACCCGTAGCCGACCAGCGACGGCACCACCACATCAAAGGCATCTTCCGCCGCACCGCCGACTGTCTCAGGATGCGCCAAGGGCTCGATCACCTCCAGGAACTCAAACACCGAGCCGGGCCACCCATGGGAGATGATCAGAGGACGAGGCGCCGAACCAGACCCTTTCACATGGTAGAAGTGGATGGGAATTGTCTCTCCCTCCACACTGACCGGAGCCGTGAACTGAGGAAACCGGTTCAGGCTCGCTTCAGCCCGACGCCAGTCATACTGATCGAGCCAATAGGCGCACAGCTCTTTCATGTAATCGAGATTGGCCCCAAACCCCCAGCCACCTGTCGCCGGCATCTCATGCCAATCATACTCACGCACCCGGGTGCGGATCCGCTCAAGCACCGGATCCGGAACATCGACGCGAAACGGGGTCGGCGCGGTCATGGGGCATCTCCTTCAACGAGGGGCTCTGGGCTGGCGTCGGTGTCATTGAGAGCGGGTTGGGCCAGCAACTCTTCCACATAAGGCAGGATTCGCTCCACGATCACCGCCACGCCTTCGGCATTGGGGTGAATCCCATCCGCCTGGTTCAGGGCCGCATCCACGGCCACCCCATCAAGAAAGAAGGGATAGAGGATCACCCCGTCGCGTGCGGCTAAACGCGGATAGATGCCATCGAACTCCGCGGCATAGTCCGGACCCAGATTGCGCGGCGCCAGCATGCCTGCGAGCAGCACCGGGATCTCGGCCGCCGCCAGCTCATCCAGAATGGCCGTGAGATTCTCTTCCGTCTGCGCCGGGTCGAGACCGCGCAGCGCATCATTTGACCCCAGTTCCACGAGCGCATGGGTCACATCATCATCCAGCACCCACCCAAGCCGTGCCCGACCGCCCGCCGACGTATCCCCCGACACGCCCGCATTGATGATGGCGACCTGATAGCCTTTGGCCTCCAGCGCCGCCCCGAGCTGGCCGGTGAAGCTCTCATTTTCCGGCAGGCCGAAGCCCGCCGTCAGGCTGGTGCCGATGGCCAAGAGCCGGGCCTCTTGCGCGCGGGCGTGAGACGGCGCAAGCCACACCAAAAGGCCGGCCAGCAGCGCCATCGCACAAATGTGAGCGCCGGACGGGATCATCCGCACCAGCGCCTGCGGCGTAATGGTAACACTGGGCATCGTGAGTACGGGGGCTGTCATCGGGGGCGGCGTCCTCATATATCCGGATGGGTCTTGGGTTGGGGCACTCTTGAGATAGCCCCGCCTGGTGGGACAGAAAAGCAGCGCAGGCGGACCTTATGCTGACATTGGACGATATTCACCTCTCCCTCTCAAGCGAAGCGGGACAGGTCGACATCTTGCGCGGCATATCACTGGAGGTGGGCACCGGTGAGGCCGTGGGCCTGGTGGGCCCATCGGGTTCGGGCAAATCCACCCTGCTCATGGTGCTGGCTGGCCTGGAAAAGCCGAGCCGGGGCCGGGTGCTGGCCGGTGACACGGATCTGACGGCGCTGGATGAAGATGGGCTGGCGTTGTTCCGCCGTGATCAGGTGGGCATCGTGTTTCAGTCCTTCCACTTGGTGCCGACGATGACGGCGCTGGAAAATGTCGCTATTCCGCTGGAATTCGCCGGTCGCGGCGATGCCTTCGACGTGGCGCGCAAAGAGCTGGAGGCCGTCGGCCTCGGCCATCGCCTGACCCATTACCCAAGCCAGCTTTCCGGCGGCGAACAGCAGCGCGTGGCGCTGGCGCGCGCTGTCTCGGGGGAACCGCGCTTCCTCTTTGCCGATGAACCCACCGGCAATTTGGACGGCGCAACGGGGAGCCAAATCGTCGATCTGATGTTCTCGCTTCACGCCAAAGTGAACGCCACATTCGTGCTGATCACCCATGACCCGGCGCTGGCGCGCCGTTGTAATCGTGTCGTCCATCTGCGCGACGGGCAGATCGAACGCATTGAGGCCGGGGACGCCGGCCTGATGCCCGGCACCACCGGCATCACGGCGTAAGGGGGGCGGATCATGGCGCTTGGGGTATCGCTGCGCGTTGCGGGGCGGGAATTGCGGGCGGGCCTGTCGGGCTTTCGCGTTTTCCTCGCCTGTCTGGCGCTTGGGGTCGCGGCCATCGCGGCGGTGGGCTCGATCTCTACCGCGTTCACACGGGGCCTTGCGGAAGAAGGCCGCACGCTGCTGGGCGGCGATGTGGAAGTCGAGCTGGGCTTGCGCGATGTGACGGCGCAGGAGCGGGCCTGGCTTGACAGTACGGGCACAGTCTCGCGCATTGTCACCATGCGCGCCAATGCCGTGCGCGAGGACCGCACCGCGCGGCGGCTAATTTCCCTGAAAGCCGTGGACGAGCACTATCCCTTTCTCGGCACGGTCGCTCTCGCGCCGATGCAGCCTGTGCAAGAGGCACTGGCGGTGCGCGACGGTGTGCCGGGCGCCGCCGTGGCGGGCACCTTGCTGCGCCGGTTGGACCTGTCCCTGGGCGAGCGTATCATCATTGGGACACAACCATTTGAAATTCGCGCAGAAGTGGTGGACGAGCCAGACTCTACGGGCGGTGGCTTTCTGTTTGGTCCACGGGTGCTGATCTCCACGGACGGCTTGGCGCTCACGGGACTGGTACAAACGGGCAGTTTGATCGATTTCAACTACCGGGTGCTGTTGCCCGAACCGGCCGATGACGACGCGGTGCGGGCCTGGCGCGAAGCGGCCGAGGAGCGCTTCCCCAATTCCGACTGGCAAGTGCGCGACCGGCTTGATGCCTCGCCCGGCGCCCGCTTCTTTATTCAACAAGTGGGCGTGTTCCTGACCTTTGTGGGCCTGACGGCCCTGGTCGTGGGCGGCGTGGGCGTGGGCAATGCGGTGCAGGGCTATCTGGAGCGCAAGACCCGGGTCATCGCCACGCTGAAATGTCTGGGCGCGCCCAGCGGGTCCATCTTCACGATCTATTTCATTCAGGTGATGGCCATCGCGGCGGTGGGGATCCTGATCGGCCTTGTGCTCGGCGCGCTGGCGCCCTTTGTGGTGTCCTATCTCTATGCCGATGCGCTGCCCATTCCGGCGCGCTTCGATCTCTATCCGCAGTCCCTCGCCTTGGCCGCCCTGTACGGCCTGTTGGTGGCGATCGCCTTTTCAGTCTGGCCTTTGGCGCGGGCGCGGGATGTGCCGGCGGCAGGGCTGTTCCGCGATCTGGTGGCGCCGGCGCGGCGCTGGCCGCGGCTGGTCTATGTGCTGTTGACCGTGGCGGCGCTGGCGGGACTGGCCCTGTTGGCGATTTTCCTGACCGCCGACCGGATCTTCGCGGTGAACTTTATCCTCGGCGCGGCAGGCTCGTTCCTGCTGTTGCGCCTGGCAGGCTCCGGGATTGCCGCCCTCGCGCGCGCCGTGGGCCGGCCGCGCAATCCCGTGGTGCGGCTGGCGCTCGCCAATCTCTACCGGCCGGGCGCGGCGACGGGCAGTATCGTCCTGTCGCTGGGCTTAGGCCTCACACTTCTCGTCACCGTGTCGCTGATCGACGGGAACATCTCAGCCCAGGTGCGTGATCGCCTGCCTGACGGGGCCCCGGCGTTCTTTTTCGTGGATATTCCCAGTGGCGGTATCGACCAGTTCCGCCAGATTGTCGCCGATACGCCGGGCACCGGCAGCCTGAATACGGTGCCGAGCCTGCGCGGACGCATCACGCAGATCAACGGCGTGCCGGCGGACGAGGCCGAGATCGATCCGCGCGCCCGCTGGGCCCTGCGCGGGGACCGAGGCGTGACCTACGCGCGCGAGATCCCGGAAAACTCCGAAGTGGTCGCGGGCGAGTGGTGGCCGGCCGACTATGACGGTCCGCTGCTGCTGTCGCTCGACGAAGATCTGGCGCGCGAGTTCCGCATCGGGCTCGGCGATACGCTGAGCATGAATGTGCTGGGCCGGGAATTCACCGCCGAGATTTCCAATCTGCGCTCCCTCGATTACGAGACCGTGGGCTTCAATTTCATCTTCGTGTTCTCCCCCGGCATTCTGGAGCGCGCGCCCCACACGTTCGTCGCTACGGTCGTGGCCGATGAAGCAGCCGAAGACCCGCTGGAAAATGCCGTCGGCGAAGCCTTCCCCAACGTCTCGGCGGTGCGTGTGCGAGAGGCGCTGGAATCCATCAACAATCTCGTCGCCGATCTCGCGCTGGCCGTGCGCGGCACCAGCGCCGTGACCCTGGTCGCCGGCGTGCTGGTGCTGGCAGGCGCTATGGCGGCGGGGCACCGGCAGCGGGTCTATGACGCCTCGGTGTTGAAAGTCTTAGGCGCCACCCGGCGGCGCGTGTTGAGCGTCTATCTGCTGGAATATGGCCTTGTGGGCTTTGCCACGGCCGTCTTCGCAAGCCTTGCGGGCACCTTGTCGGCCTGGCTGGTGATCACCCAGGTGATGCAGGCGCCGTGGGTATTCCTGCCGGGCACCGTGGGCGCCGTGATCCTGGCCGCGACCGTGGTGACGATCGTCCTGGGACTTTTGGGCACCTATCGCTCGCTGAGCGTGCCGGCGGCCGGTGTCCTGCGCGCAGAGTGACGCCGTTGATGGCGTTTTGGGTACGCTAGCCTCTGTTTGTGGCTTGTGAACGATGTTGAGAAGAGTTGCGGCTGTTTTGGCGGGGTTTCCGGGACCGGTTCAACTTGAATTCAAGGGCCCATCTGCCAATATGCCTTTGGTAATTCCGGGCGTGTCGCCAGACGCGCACACGCCCCTATTGCGTCCGTGTGACCTTCAACCAGGGATCATCTATCCATGGCCGACTCCAACCGTTACCAGGCTTTCCGGGGTGCGACCGCCGCACGGAACCCGGCCGGTGCCCGCGACGACGCGCAGATCGATGCGGGCCTACGCGACTATATGCTCAGTGTCTACAACTACATGCTGATCGGGCTTGGCCTGACCGGCGGTGTAGCTTATTTCGTCGGCGAGATTTCACCGGAAATCTACATGTCGCTGGCGCAGAGCGGCCTCATCTGGGCCTTCATCCTGGCGCCGCTGGCTTATGCATTCTTGGTGTTCCCGCGCATGCATACGTTCAGCCTCGGCGCCGCGCAGCTGACCTTCTGGTCTTACGCCGCCGTTTTGGGCGTGTCTTTCGGCTCGATCTTCCTGGCCTATCAAACCGGCTCGATCTTCCAGGTGTTCCTGATCACGGGCTGTATGTTCGGCGCCACAAGCCTCTACGGCTACACCACCAAGCGCGATCTGTCGCAATACAGCTCCTTCATCATGATGGGCGTGTTTGGCGTGATGATCGCCATTGTGGTCAACTGGTTCATGCAGTCGAGCGCGCTTGGCTACGCCATTTCCGTGATCGGCGTGCTGGTGTTCACCGGCCTGACCGCCATGGAGACCCAGCGCATCAAAGAGGTCTATTACGAAGGCGATGACGCCGACACCATGGGCAAGAAAGCCATCATGGGCGCGCTGACCCTCTACATCAGCTTCGTCATGATGTTCCAGTTCCTGCTCAGCCTGCTCGGCAATCGCGAGTAAGGTCCGTGACAGCTTCGGCGGGTAATTCCGCCGCGCCGCAAGCCCCCGATGGTTTCATCGGGGGCTTTTTGCGTTAAGACAATGTTGCAGCGCGATTGGGGCGCCACGAAGGGGGGCGAAGGACGTGGTGCCCACGCGCAAGCAGCGGGACACCCGCACGCCTGTCACGAGCCCGTGACGGGCTTATTCGCAAGCGTGATTTCACGGGATGGGATCTCAGGCCCATAACTGACGGTATGATGCGCACAGATCGGTACGGCAATCCCATCACAGCGGCCCAACCGGAAACGGTCGCCGCCTATGAAACCTATAGCGACGGCTTCCTGTCCTACAGGCGCACCCTGCCCCGGATCATCGAAGCCGCGGACACGGACTTGGACTGCTGCACAGCCCAGGCCCACGCGGCCGCGGTGCACATGGCATTCGAGGCCGCCAGCGGCTTTCGTAAAGCGGCCCCTTATCTGGCCCGTGCCCAAGCCTTGGCCCCGCGCGCCAGCGAGCGCGAGCGCGCCTTTGTCGGCGCCGTCAGCGCCTGGGCCCGCCAGGATTTCCCCGAAACAGCACGCCTGTTCCGCGATATTGCCGAACGCTGGCCGCGCGATGTGACAGCCGCCAAATGGGGCCAGTATCACCACTTTAATCTGGGTGATCAGGACGGCTTGCTGGCCATTGCCGAATGCACGGTGACCGCCCTGCGCGGCGAGCCCTATGTGCATGGCATGCATGCCTTCGCCCTGGAACAGGCCCATCGCATCGACGAAGCGGAAGCGGCAAGCCATGTGGCCGTGGAGCTGCAACCGGGCGATGCCTGGGCCCACCATGCGCTCGCCCATGTGATGGAAACCCGCGGACGGGTGTGGGAAGGCTTGAAATGGATGAAGGCGTTCTCTGACAGTTGGTCGGACAAGGGCTTTTTCATCCGCTTGCATAACTGGTGGCACGTGGCCTTGTTCCACCTGGACATGGACAACCACGCCGCGGCGCTACGGGTCTTCGACAAGCATCTCATCGACCTATACCCCGAGTTCTGCCAGGAGCAGATCGGCGCGATTTCCATGCTGTGGCGTCTGGAAATGCGGGGCGTGCGCGTGGGCAAGCGCTGGGACAAGGTGCTGGAGCGGGTCCGGGCGCGGGAGGCGGAGCACATCCTGCCCTTCCACGACCTGCACTATGTCTATGCGCTGGCCCGGGCGGGCGAGGCGGGCGAAGCGGAAGACTTCCTTGCCTCCATGACCGCGCGGGTGGAACAGATGCCGGATTCCTGGAGTTGGGTCTGGCGGGCCGTCGCCCTGCCCATGGCCCAAGGCCTGATCGCCGCCGGCCAGGGCCGCCACGGCGATGCCGCGCGCCACATGCACGCCCCTCAGGAGCGCTTGTTCCTGATCGGCGGCAGCCATGCGCAGCGGGATGTTTTCGAGCAGGCCTATATCACCAGCCTGATCAAGGCCGGCAAAGGTCGGGATGCCGCGCCTTTGGTGCGGGCCCGCTATAAGGCACGCCCCCATGTGCCCATCAGCGGGCGGCTGCTGGCGGCCGTCTCCTGACCAGGGCCGAGAGCCTCAGGACGCAGTCCAACGGAAGGCCATATCGAACAAGGGGGCACGGCGCGGCACCCGCTTGCGGAAGATTTTGACCCGGCGCGCCCCGCCTCTTGCAGGATAATCGCGCGTTTCCTCCCGCGCCTCGGCAAAACCGAGCTTTTCCAGAACCCGCACCGAGCCGTCATTGTCGGCGAAGGTCACCGCTTCCATGCTGCGCACGGTGAAGAGCTGTTCGAACCAGGGCACGGCGGCGCCCACCGCCTCGGTGGCGAACCCCTGGCCCCACTGAGGCCGGGCAATCCAATAGCCGACCTCCCCGTGCCGGCGGATGAAGCCCGCCCGCGACAGACGCACCGACACCACGCCCACAAACGCGCCGTCCTGAAGCCGCTCCACCGCCAGCGACACCCCACGCCCCCGCGCCAACATGCGCACCTGCCGCGCGATCCAGTCGCGGGCCGCTGCATCGGAGTAAGGAAAAGGCAGATCCCCGCTCTGCCGCGCCACGGCCCAATCCCCCATAAAGGCCGTGACGGCGCCCGTATCCCCCTGGCGCAGGCGGCGCAGACGCAGGCGCGGGCTGATCAGGGGCAGCCGTGCCAGGATCGCCTCAGCTGCGATAGTCCGCATTGATGGCAATGTAACCGTGGGTAAGGTCGCACGTCCAAACGACGGCCGTGCCGGCACCGCTGCCCACATCCACCTCGATGCCAATCTCACTCTCCTTCATGTGCCGCGCGAGGGCCGCCTCGTGATAGGCGGAGTCGCGCTGGCCATGGGCGGCCACACGGTGACCCCCGATGCGGATCGCCACCCGGTCCATGTCCACAGCCACGCCCGCCTTGCCCACCGCCATGACAATGCGGCCCCAATTGGCATCCTCTCCGGCGATGGCGGTTTTGACCAGCGGCGAGTCCGCGATGGCGCGGGCGATGGCCCGGGCACCGCGTGCCGTCTCCGCTCCGGTCACAGCGATGCGCACGAGCTTGGTGGCGCCTTCCCCATCCCGCACAATTTGCAGCGCCAGATCATGCATGACCCCGTGCCATTTGCGCCGGAAATCCGCAAGGCGGCGATCGCCGGCCCGGGTGACCGGCGCGTGGGCGGCCGCGTGCGTGGCATAGGCGAGCACCGTGTCATTGGTGGAGGTATCACTGTCCACGGTGATGGTGTTGAAGGTGTCGCGCGTGCCCAGCAGCAAGAGGGTTTGCAGCACATCCGGCGGCAGCGCGGCATCGGTCACCAAAAACGCAAGCATGGTCGCCATGTCCGGCGCGATCATGCCCGAGCCCTTGGCGATGCCATTGATGCGCACGGGCACACCATCAATCTCGGTCTGCGCCGTGGCGACTTTAGGGAAGGTATCGGTGGTCATGATGGCTCGCGCCGCCGCGGCCCAGCCGATGGGGCCTGCCGGCTGCTCGGGCGTCAGATCCGCCAGCAAATCGGGCAGCGCATCTGTCAGCGGGGCCGGGTCAAGCGGCTCGCCGATCACCCCCGTGGAGGCCACGAGAATGGTGCGCTGGCGGCATTTGGCGGTCTCGGCGGCCGCACGCACCACCGTTTTGACCGTTTCCATCCCCGCCTTGCCCGTGAACGCATTCGCATTGCCCGCATTCACGAGCAACAGCCGCCCTTCCCGTCCGCCGGGCCGTTCCAGCGCATCCTGACACCACAACACCGGCGCGGCGGCAGCCGCTGACTGGGTGAAGACGCCCGCCGAGGCCGTGCCCGGCCGGAACGCGGCCACCAGAAAATCGGGGCGGTCCTTGTATTTGATCCCGGTATCCGCGGTCGCCAGCGCCACCCCCGCGACCGGCGGCAAGTCCGGCGGGTCGGTCGGCGCCAGGGGCGAGCGCTGGGGCATTTTCACATGCGAGGCCACTTTCGACCGGCCCGGCTCATCGCGATCGGCAGAGCGGCTCAACAGCGCGCTGCGCAACACCGAAGCCACCGGATCAAGCGCATGCTTGAGATCGAAGCGGGAGCGACGCGCGGGCCGCGACGACTGCGTGTCAGGTTCCTTGGAGCCGGAGACGGGTTTGCGCGGCGGTCGGACCATGGCGTGCGCGGCCTTCGCTGTCGGTGGTCAAAAGTGGCGCGCAGCAAACCCCGTTTACACCGTCACCGCAAGGGCGAAGCGGGCTCAGCCCAGATACTGCTTGCGGTGGCGCTCGACCTTGGCGCGGTTGCCGCACACGGCCATGCGGCACCAGCGCCGCCCGCGCCCCCGGCCCGTGTCCAGGAACAACCAGCTGCAACGGCCGCACTGACGCAGCCGCGTGAGACCACGGGCCACGATAAGATCGTCAAAGGCGAGCGCGAGGCGCAGAGCCAGCATGTCAGGCCCTGGTGGTGTTGCCGGAATGCGCCAGGCGAGGCCCCCCTCGGCATCGCGCTCCAGCCGCGCCCGCTTGCGCGCTTCGCTGATCATGGCGGTGAGCGTTTCCAGGACCGGCTCCGCCGCCACGCTGCCTTGCGCATGGGCACTGAACACCGCGTAGGCCATGGCCCGCACATGCAGGATCAGGCCATGCGCCTTGTCCGCTGCACTCACCGACACTTCGGACAGCAAAGCCGCCTGGTCCTCTGGGGTAATGAGACCGGTGGCCGCGGCCCACTCGAGGGCGGCGCGCCAATCGGGCAGATGGTCCTGGGTTCGCGCCCGGCCCTTGCCCGACATCGTGTTGAGAAAATCGAGCGCCACATGACCGGCGATCAGGGTATCCGAAGTCCATTGCATGGAAACAACCTCTTTTCACAAGAAGGCAGTTATCCCGATTCGCGCCAAGACTAATATCTTTTGGCCTAATGCCGGTTACATCAGAGCGATGTAATATATTTTCGCTCCTTAACGGTTATATCAGCCAATCGAAATGCATGGGCGTCAGCGCGAAGGCGAAGACACAGCCGGCCATCAGAATGAGGAAGGCGACAATCAGCAGGGCACGAATCCAGATCCGTTTCATGGCTTCTCCGTTTGCGCACTGGCGCGTCTTGGGTGGAAGGGCGTTTCCTATTATATAAAGCGCGCAGGGGACGCTATTGCGTGCATGCGTAGGCAACGGGCCGATAGACAGATCTTCTCCCTTTGTGTCGGCACACACGAGATCAAGGAAAGTCACCACGATGTTGGGATTGGGCACGCTCGCGCGGGCGATCTTCGGATCGGCCAATGATCGCACTATCAAACAGCTCCAGCCCAAGGTGGAGGCGATCAACGCCCTGGAGCCCGAGTTGGAGCCGCTCTCAGACGACGAGATCCGCGCCCGCACGGTGGCGTTCCGGGAGCGTCTGGCCAATGGCGAAACGCTGGACGACCTGCTGGTGGAAGCCTTCGCCACCGTGCGCGAGGCCGCCAAGCGCACCCTCGGCCAACGCCATTACGACGTGCAGCTCATGGGTGGAATGGTGCTGCATTCCGGCAAGATCGCGGAAATGAAGACCGGTGAGGGGAAAACCCTCGTGGCCACGCTGGCGGTGTATCTGAACGCGCTGGCCGGACGCGGCGTGCATGTGGTGACCGTGAACGACTATCTGGCCAGCCGCGACGCGGACTGGATGGGTCAAGTCTATCGCTTCTTGGGCCTG
>CAZVEE010000081.1:0-15934 GCA_964625525.1 uncultured Alphaproteobacteria bacterium
CCTGATCGCCCAGCCAGTCCGACCCCTTCACGGTGTCGTACATGTGCCAGCGCCAGTCATCATCGCTCATATTGCCGAGCGCGGCAGAGATACCGCCCTGCGCCGCCACCGTGTGGGAGCGCGTGGGGAAGACCTTGGTGATATTCGCCGTGCGCAGGCCCGCCTGGGCGCAACCCAACGTCGCGCGCAGGCCCGATCCGCCCGCGCCGATCACGATCACGTCGAATGTGTGGTCGGTAATGTCGTAAGCCGCCATGCCTGTCCTCACCCGGTGAAGCTGATTTTTAAAATCGCGAACACCGCCGCCGCGCCAAAGCCATAGGCCAGGAAGTTCACCAGCAGGAGCAGCGCGATGCGGGATCCATCCGTTTCGATGTAATCTTCAATAACAACCTGCAAACCGAGGCGCATGTGGTGAAACGCCGCGATGATCAGCAGGATCATCAGAATGGAAACGAATGGGTGAGCGAGATAAGCGGTCGCCACCGCCAGGTCGCCTTGCACGAAGATCGCCACCACCGAGACCAGAAACCAGATGATGAGCGGGATGAGCGCAATGGCGGTCGCCCGCTGCGCAATGAAATGATTGACGCCGTCCTTGGCGGAGCCAAGCCCGCGGGCCCGGCGCAGCGGTGTGCGCAGATCCGACATCACAGGCCCCCCATCCAGAACGCCGCCGCCCAGATCGCGACCGTGAGCACCACAGTACCCAGGAAAATCAGCACGCTCATGCGGCGCGCCGTCGCAATGTCAAACCCTGCGCCCGCATCCCAAAACAAGTGCCGTATACCGTTGAGCAGGTGGTAGCAAATGGACACCGTGAAGCCGAGCAACACCAGCATGCCCAACCAGTGCCCAAACCCAGTGGCGAACAGGTCGTAAAGGGTCGGGTCTTGAGGCGCCAGCGCCACAGCCACGAGCCAGAGGCTCAGAAACGCCGCACCGATGGCATTGCCCACCCCGGTCATGCGGTGAAAGATCGAGGTCGCCATGGTCGCGTGCCAACGCCACACCTGCAGGTGCGGCGACAGCGGGCGCGCTGCCGTGGAAGCCTTGGACGGTTCAGCCATTGCTCATTCCCCAGGATTGCCCGGTTTCGTCTGCCCGCGCGCCGGCCCGCGCCGCGCGATACGCCTGTTCGGATGGGCGCGAGTGTATGGCGCAAATCAGTGAAGTCAATTTCACACGCCATTCTAACGCAGTGGTGATCAGCGACCGCCTCACTTGCTTTTGAGAGGCGCTCGCAAAATAGTCCGCATGGCTCAGCGCCGCGCCATCACCACCCAATAATCCAGGTCAAGCATTACGCTGGGATCATAGTTCCCTTCCCCGTCCCGATAGGGGAAATGCGCGCAGGGCTGGTCTTTCACCGCCACCAAGCGCAGGCGTAAAGCCCCGGCATCCTGACGCCCGAGCAGCGGCTGGCGGTCCAGGACTTCCGACCAGGCATAGACCGTATCGCCGGAGAACGCCGGGCTGACATGGCGCCCGCCATTCAAGGCCACAATAAAGGCCGCATTGGCCAGCCCATTAAACGAGAGCGCCCGGGCGAGGGAAATAATGTGCCCGCCATAGATCAGCCGCTGGCCGAAACGGCCCTTGGATTCCGTGTGCTGATTGAAGTGTACTTTGGCGGTATTTTGATAAAGCCGCGTGGCCATCATATGCTCGGCTTCTTCAAGCGTCATGCCATCGACATGATCAATGCGCTCACCCACCTCATAGTCGTCCCACAGATGCGGCGCCCCCGCGAGGGCCGCGTCATATCCGGAGAAGTCAAGGCCGTCGGGCAGACGCAGACTGTCCGCTGTCACCGCCGCCGGCAGGTCCGGCACATGAGGCTCCGGCGCCGGCGCACTCGCATCACGCTTGTTGACCATCACCCAACGGACATAATCGATCACCGTGTCGCCGCGCTGGTTCACACCGGCCGAGCGCACATAGACCACACCCGTCCGCCCATTCGAGTTCTGCTTGACCCCAATCACCTCACTCGTTGTTGTGATCGTATCGCCGGGATAGACAGCGGCGCGGAAGCGACAATCCGCATAGCCCAGATTGGCCACCGCGTTCAGGGATACATCCGGCACCGTCTTGCCAAAGACGATATGAAATGCCAGCAGATCATCCACCGGAGCGCATGGCAGACCACAAGCCCGCGCCAGCGCGTCCGACGACTGCACGGCAAAGCGCGAGCCATAAAGCGCCATGTAGAGCGCCTGATCCCCCACCGTCACGGTACGCGGCGTAGCATGGCGGATGGTCTCTCCCACCGAAAAATCTTCAAAGAAGCGGCCCGGATTGGTCTTGCTCATCGCTGTCCCCTGCAACTGTCGATCTCGCGCGCGTCCGCCTTAACCGCGCTCGCGTTCCACCGCGTCAATGGCCTCGGCCAGCGCCACCAGCACTTTGGCCTGCTCCGCATGCAGACGCTCCACCATGCGGCCTTCCACCTGCACCACGCCTTTGGCCTGGTTTTCCGGCTTATCAAACTCGGCGATGATCTTGCGGCCCCAGGCCACCGCATCCGCATCCGGCGTAAAAATGCGGTTGCAGGGCGCAAGCTGGCTGGGATGGATCAGGGTCTTGCCGTCAAACCCGAAGTCCACACCCTGGTGGCAGCTTTGAATAAACCCGTCCATATCGCGGATGCCGTTGAAGACCCCATCAATCACCGCAATGCCATAGGCCCGCGCCGCCAAGAGCGACAAGGACAGGCTGGTGACGAGCGGCAGGCGCTGTGGTGTATGCTGCGCGCGCAGCTCCTTAACCAGATCATTCGTGCCCATCACGAAAACACTGAGCCGGGTCTCGCGAGATGCTGCCGCGATATCCTCCGCATGCAACATGGCAAGCGGCGTTTCCATCATGACCCAGAGCGCAGTCTTGGCCGGCGCGCCTTGCTTGGCGAGCATGGAATCGACCACACGCACGGCTTCGCCGCTATCAACTTTCGGCACCAGGATGGCATCGGGGCCGGCGGCACAGGCGGCCGCGATATCCGCCTCACCCCAGTCCGTATCAAGACCATTGACCCTGATCACCACTTCTCGCGGCCCAAAGCCGCCGGCCGTCACGGCGGCGCAAACCTGCTCGCGTGCGCTCACCTTGGCGTCGGGCGCGACCGCGTCTTCCAGGTCCAGGATCAGACCGTCGGCGGGCAAGCTGCGCGCCTTTTCAAGCGCCCGGGCGTTCGAGCCCGGCATATAGAGCACGCTGCGGCGCGGACGCGCCGGGAACGGCATGGGTGCCATGGAATGTCCCCTTACTTCATGTCGGTGCGGGCGGCCGAGAGATGGGCGCGCCGATTGGCCTTCGGCGCCAGACCCTATACGCTCAGCGCCCGATCTGCCAAGCCGCTTGGCATCACAGTGAGCATAAGGGACTGACATGTCATGAACGCGCCTCTGCCCGGCGTGCTCTCGATCCAAAGCCAGGTTGTCTACGGCCATGTGGGCAATTCCGCCGCGCAATTCGCCTTGCAGCGGCTGGGGGTGAGCGTTTGGGCGCTGCCGACGGTATTGTTCTCCAATCACCCCGGCCATGGCGGTTTTACGGGCCGAGCCCTGCCGGCCGAGGACCTCGCGACGCTCATCGACGGCCTGGCTGGGCGCGGCATTTTGAACGGCTTGCAAGCCATCCTCTCGGGGTATCTGGGCGCGGGCGATCAGGCCCGCGTGGTGGCCGATGCCGTGGCCAAGGCCCGCGCCGCCGCACCGGACCTCCTTTACTGCTGCGATCCGGTGATCGGCGACGAGGGCAAAGGCGCCTATGTGCAGCCCGGTGTGGCGGATGCCCTGTGCAACACGTTGCTGCCACTTGCCGATCTCGCCAAACCCAACGCCTTTGAGCTGGCCTGGCTCACCGGCAAACCGGTTGAGGATCCAGCGAGCGCCGCGACGGCCGCCCGCGCCCTTGGCGTCCCTCTTGTGATCGTCTCATCGGTGCCCATGCCGCCCGACAATCGCGCCATCGGCGCCATGGCCGTGACCGCGCACGAGGCCTGGCTCGTCAGTGCCCCGCGCCTTGCAGCCCCGCCGCCCGGCACCGGCGATCTCTTCACCGCACTGATCCTGGGTCATCTGCTGACGGGTCAATCGAGCCCCGACGCCCTCGCCCGCGCCGCTTCCAGCCTGGATCACCTGCTCGACAACCACGCCCGCCAGACCGACGGCCCGGACCTGCCCCTGATCGCCGGGCAACACCATCTGGTCGCCGAGCCGCATCTGAGGGTGGTGTCAGTGGTCTGACTGTCCCTTACCGCGCCAGGTGCCGATTGATGAGGCTCTCCGCGATCTGCACCGCGTTGAGGGCCGCACCTTTGCGCAGATTGTCGGACACGCACCAAAAATTCAGGCCATGATCGACCGTGGGGTCGATGCGGATGCGGCTGACATAAGTGGCGAAATCGCCGACGCATTCGACCGGCGTGACATAGCCACCGTCCTCATGCTTATCAACGACGAGCAGGCCTGGGGCCTCGCGCATAACCTCGCGAGCCTCATCATCCGTAATCGGATCATGGAACTCCACATTGACAGCTTCGGCGTGGCCTACGAAAACAGGCACACGCACGCATGTGGCCGTCACGTCGATTTTGGGATCCAGGATTTTCTGGGTCTCGACCACCATCTTCCATTCCTCCCGCGTCGCCCCGTCTTTCATGAACGTGTCGATATGAGGAATAACGTTGAAGGCAATCTGCTTGGTGAAGGCCTGAGGTTCCAGCGGATCATTGACGAAAATCGCGCGGGTCTGATTGAACAATTCGTCCATGGCCTCGTGCCCCGCTCCGGACACGGACTGATAGGTGGACACCACAACCCGTTTGATGCGGGCTTTGTCATGGAGGGGTTTCAGCGCCACCATCATCTGCGCAGTCGAGCAATTGGGATTGGCGATAATGCGCCGCTTGGCGTAGCCGCTCAGCGCCTCGGCATTCACTTCCGGCACGATCAGCGGCACGTCCGGTTCCATGCGGAACTTGGAGGAATTGTCGATAACCACCGCGCCCGCCTCGGCAATGCGCGGCGCCCAGGCCGCGGCCACCGTGCCACCCGCCGACATCAGCGCGATATCAATGCCTTTGAAGTCATAATGATCAAGCGCCTTGCACTGTAGCGTGCGGTCGCCATAGGAGACATCTTTGCCGATGGACCGGGTCGAGGCCAGCGCCACCACCTCGTCGGCGGGAAACTCCCGCTCGGCCAGAATATTGAGAAGTTCACGGCCCACATTGCCCGTGGCGCCGACAACGGCGATGCGATAGCCCATATCCGGCCTCCGGAAAAAAGTCCGCATCTGGACCATCCAGATGCGGACCCTTTCCAGATACGGACCCAATAAGGGGAAACTAAGCCGTTCGGCCTGCCTGCGCGCTTATTCGCTGGCGGCTTCCGCCTCGGCCGCCGCCGCAGCAGCAGCTTTGGCGGCTTCTTTCTCGGCCTGCTTAGCGGCCTTTTCGGCCTCTTTCTCCACACGCTCCCGGTCACGCATGGCAAGCGCGCGCTTGTCCGTGCGCTCGGCGATGCGGGCGGATTTACCGGTGCGCCCGCGCAGATAATAGAGCTTCGCGCGGCGCACCCGGCCCCGGCGGACGACTTCGATGGAATCGATCAGCGGGCTGTAGAGCGGGAAAATCCGTTCCACGCCTTCCCCGTAAGACAGCTTGCGCACTGTGAACGCTTCATGCACGCCAGATCCCTGGCGACCAATGCACACCCCTTCATAGGCCTGCACCCGCTCGCGCGTGCCCTCGACCACTTTCACATTCACTTTCAGCGTATCGCCGGGCTCGAATTCGGGGATCTTCTTGGACAGCTCGGCAATCTGCTCGCGTTCCAGCTCTTCGATGATGTTCATGGTTTCGGGTCCTTCTCGTCGTCTGGCTTCTTGTCTTGGTCGTTTACCAATCGCTCATGGTCCGTCTGCGCCCGGAGCTTGGCCCACAGATCGGGCCGCCGTGTCCGGGTGAGGTCCTCGGCGCGCTCTTTGCGCCAGGCCTCAATGCGCCCGTGGTGCCCGGACAACAGCACCTCGGGGATGGCGCGCCCTTCCCATTCTGGAGGCCGCGTGTAGTGGGGGTATTCGAGCAAGCCCCCTTCGAAACTCTCTTCAACACCTGATTGGGCGGCGCCCATCACACCGGGCAAAAGCCGCACCGCCGCGTCGATCAGCGCCATGGCGGCAGGCTCGCCCCCCGACAGCACGAAATCTCCGAGGCTCACCTCAATGAAAGGCCGCGCCTCCAGGAGCCGCTCATCAACGCCCTCAAACCGGCCACACAGAATGATCGCGCCGGGCCCGGCCGCCAGATCCCGCACGAACCGCTGCTCCAGCGGCCGCCCGCGCGGGCTCATATACAAAAGAGGCCGTCCGTGGGGTTGACCGGCCAAGGCCTGATCGACGCACGACGCCACGATATCGGCCCGCATCACCATGCCGGGGCCGCCCCCGGCCGGAGTGTCATCCACGGAGCGGTGTTTATCGCGCGCAAACGCCCGAATGTCTACCGCTTCCAGCCCCCAGAGCCCCTGATCAAGCGCCCGGCCCGCCAGTGAGACGCCCAGCGGTCCGGGAAACATGTCCGGAAACAAGGTCAGTACGCTGGCGGTCCAAGGGCGCTCCGCTGCGGTCATGACGGTCCGTCCTCTACGTCCTCGGTGTCCTCTGTGTCCTCATCTTTCTTCGGCGGCCGATCCTGATCCAGGAGCCCCTCCGGCGGATCGATGGTCACCCGCCCGGCACTGAGATCCACAACGGGCACAATGGCGCGGGTGAAAGGGACCAGCACCGATTTGCCCGAAGCGGCCACGCGGATGTCGAGCAAATCGCCCGCACCGAAATCCTGCACCGCAGTGACCGTCCCCAGGGGCGCGCCATCCGTCAGCACCGCCAACAACCCCACAAGATCCGCCTGATAAAAGGCATCTTCCTCATCGAGGTCCGGCAGCGCCTCCCGCGCCACATAGAGCGCGGTCCCTTTCAGCGCTTCGGCGGCGTTGCGGTCAGTTACACCCTTCAGGCGCGCCGACGCGCCATCCTTCTGCGCACGGATCGACAGCACAGTGAACGCACGCCCCTGCCGGTCCAGAAGCGGACCATAGGCTGTGAGCGCCTCGCCGTCATCCGTGAACAGCTTCAGCCGCACGTCCCCGCGCACGCCGAAGGCCCCCGAAATGGCGGCCAGGCACACAAGGCCCGGCGGGTCCGGCTCACGCCTCGGCTTTGTCGTCACCGGCTTCCGCCTCGCCGCCTTCCGCCTCAGCAGCCGGCTCTTCGGCCGGGGCTTCGCTGGCTTCGGCTTCGGCCGCCGCAGCCGCCGCAGCGGCCTCTTCAGCCGCAGCCTTGGCTTCTTCTTCTTTCTGGCGTTTTTCTTCCAGGCGCTCCATAGCCTTCGGGCCAGGTTTCGCCTTGTTTGGATTGTTTCCGTGCTTCCATTCCACCAGATTGCGCTCGCCCAGGAAGCGGGCCACCCGCTCAGTGGGCTTGGCGCCGGTGGAGAGCCAATGGCGGGCCCGGTCCTCATTGATCATCACACGCTGCTCGTGATCGCGCGGCAGCAGGGGATTATACGTGCCGATCTTCTCGATGAAACGGCCGTCGCGCGGTGCGCGGCTGTCAGCCACCACAATGCGGTAGAACGGGCGCTTTTTCGCACCGCCACGGGCCAGTCTGATCTTCAGCGACATTTTTCGTGTCCTTTTTCAGTGTTCTCAGTCGTTTGTAGCCAACGCTCCGGGAGCGTTATTTCTTCTTGGCTCCCGGCAAACCCGGTAAGCCCGGAAAGTCTTTCGGCAGCCCCTTGGGCATGCCGTCAGGGCCCAACTCCAGGCCTGGTGGCAACGCGCCCGGCGCCCCGAGCCCCGGTAAGCCGCCGCCTTGAGGCGCACCGCCGCCTCCGCCGAAGAGCCCCCCCAGGCCGCCCATCATATTGCCCAGGCCGCCCATCATGCCGCCGCCGCCGCCCATGGCCCCCATCAGGCCCTTCAGACCGCCCTTCTTGCCCATACGCTTGACCATGTCCGCCATCTGACGATGCATCTTCAGCAGGCGGTTGATATCGGGTACATCCTGACCGCAGCCGCGCGCGATGCGCTTCTTGCGCGAGGCGTTGAGCGCTTTCGGGTTACGCCGCTCATAAGGCGTCATGGACGAGATGATCGCCTCCTGGCGCTTGAACATGGTCTCGTCCACATTGGCACCGGCCAGTGCGTCTTTGACTTTCCCCATGCCCGGCAGGAAATTGAGGATGCCTTGCATGCCGCCCATGCGGCGCATCTGGCGGAACTGATCGGCGAGATCGTTCAGGTCGAACTCGCCCTTCTGCATTTTCTTGGCGAGGGCATCGACTTTTTCCTTATCGATGGTCTCGGCCGCCTTTTCCACCAGGCTGACCACATCGCCCATGCCCAGAATGCGGCCCGCGATCCGGTCCGGCGCGAAGCTTTCGAGCGCGTCCATCTTCTCGCCAACACCGAGCAGCTTGATGGGGCATCCCGTTACCGCGCGCATGCTGAGCGCCGCGCCGCCCCGGCCGTCACCGTCAATCCGAGTCATGACGATCCCGGTCACCGACACTCGGTCATTGAAGCTGCGCGCCACATTGACCGCATCCTGACCGGTCAGGCTGTCCACCACGAGCAGCGTCTCGACAGGCTGGGCCACATCGCGGATCTGCTCCACCTCCTGCATGAGGCTTTCATCGATATGAGTGCGCCCCGCCGTATCGAGCATCACCACGTCATAGCCGCCGAAGCGGGCGGCCTCCATGGCGCGCCGGGCGATGTCCACGGGCATCTGGCCCTGGATGATCGGCAGGGTCTCCACCGAGATCTGCTCGCCCAGCACGCGCAACTGCTCCTGCGCGGCGGGACGGCGGGTGTCCAGTGAGGCCATCAGGACGCGCTTCTTGTCCCGCTTGGTCAGGCGCAGGGCGATTTTGGCGGTGGTGGTCGTCTTACCCGACCCTTGCAGGCCCACCATGAGGACCGGCACCGGGGGGGCCGCGTTCAGCTCAAGATCGCTGGCCTCTGAGCCCAGCATGGCCACCAGTTCGTCATGGACGACCTTGATCACCTGCTGGCCCGGTGTGACCGAGCGCAGCACGTCCTGGCCCACTGCTTTCTCACGGACCTTGCCGATAAAGTCCTTCACCACAGGCAGCGCGACGTCAGCCTCCAACAGCGCCACGCGCACCTCGCGCATGGCCTCGGCGACATCGGATTCCGTCAACGCCCCCCGCCCGGTCAGGCGGTTGAGCACATCGGATATGCGGCCCGTCAGGTTTTCGAACATGCAGTCGTCCTCTCCAGAGCAGTGGCGTTGGCTCTTTTCACATAAGGTCCCACACGCAAAAAGCACCAGTGAGCGCACCCGCGCCGACTGATGGAGATCCCGAGTGGAACCCGTGAGCCTATCTCTGCCCTATGGAAGCGCGGACCATAGGAGCGAGCCCGCCGCGCTGTCAAGCAGAGCCCAAGCCCCACGCCACCGCATTCCCAGGCTCACTCCACCTCATTCAATGCCCAACCCGCCGCAAGCCGGGGCTCGGCGTAAATCGTCTGGGCAATGGCATTAAGGTGCGGGGTATGGGTGACGTACCAGTCCCGCCCCGGGGTCCAGCGGGTCATCCGATCCGGTGCGCTCGGCCAGGGAGAGGGTGATGGCCGCACTTTCGGTCATCACCGAGCCGTCGTCGAGTACCAGCGCCGGCAGGTGCCCAACCGGATTGATCTTGGTGAGCGCGGCGCGGGAGTCTTCAGAGCGAAACACGTTCCCCACCGAGATGAACTCGAAATCGAGCCCATACATCGAGCCCATACCACGTCAGTTGCGTCTCCACGAGGACCGAGCCCCACCCGCGCTCACCATACAGTTTAATCGTCGTTACTCCGCTTCCGGCGCCTCGCCTTTCAGCTCTTGCGACAGATAGGTGTACATCAAAGCCAGCCGCTGAGCCGATTGCAGCAGATTGGCCGCCGCCGAATGCCCGCCCTCAATGTTCTCGTAGTAGCGGAT
This sequence comes from uncultured Alphaproteobacteria bacterium, assembly GCA_964625525.1. Lineage (GTDB taxonomy): Bacteria > Pseudomonadota > Alphaproteobacteria > JAJFIK01 > JAJFIK01 > CAZVEE01. Next base: position 10,021 of record CAZVEE010000081.1, read on the forward strand.
AGCGTGACCCTGTTCCAGCATGCGCGCGGCCATCTTGCGGGCATGGCCCGGATGCACCCGGTCGTCCTTCGTCGAGGTCTGGAAGAACACCCGCGGATACTCCGCATCGGCCGACAGGTTCTGATAGGGCGAGTACGCGGCGATGGCGGCGCGTTCCTCCGGAATGTCCGGATTGCCGTATTCACCGATCCAGCTCGCGCCCGGCGGCAGCAGGTGATAGCGCAGCATATCCAGCAGCGGCACCGCGCACACAACGGCCCCATACAGGTCCGGCCGCTGCGTCACCGCCGCGCCCACCAGCAACCCGCCATTGGAGCCGCCATAGATGCCCAGACGCTCGGGCGAGGTGATGCCGCGCTCAATCAGATCCTCCGACACCGCGATAAAGTCGTCAAAGGCCCGCTGACGGTTGGTTTTCAGCGCCGCCTCGTGCCAGGCCGGGCCGAACTCATCGCCACCGCGAATATTGGCCACCACATAAACGCCGCCCTGCTCCAGCCACAGCTTGCCCACTGTGCCTGAATAGCTCGGGGTCAGCGCGATGCGGAAACCGCCATAGCCGTATTGCAAGGTGGGGTTCGAGCCATCGAGCGTCACACCCTCTTTGTGCACCACAAAATAGGGGATCTGCGTGCCGTCGGCGCTTTCCGCCTGATATTGGTGGGTGACATAGCCGTCCGCCTCAAAGCGGGCGGGCAACTGCTTCAGATCGCTGAGCGACAAATCCGCCAGACCCAGCTCATAGAGGGAGTCCGGCACCAGGAAGCTCTCATAGCCCACAAACGCCGTATCATGGAACGCGTTGGCCGAGGCCACATAGGCACTGCCATTGGCGGGCAGCGGAATATCCGTGCTCGTCCAGGTCCCGCTTTCAGCGTCAAAGCTAAAGCGCTTCATCTCGGCGGTGACGTTCTCCAGCAGCGTCACGACCATGTAAGAGCGGCTGTCCGACACGCTCTGGATGGAGGCCCGTGCTTCTGGCGCCAGCACTTGCGTCAGGCGCGGCAGCACGCCTGTCTCCAGGAGGCTGGCCAAGTCGAAGCTGTAGAGCGTGCCCGTGGCATAGGTCACGCTCTCGCCATCCACGTCCGTGGCCCAATCCGTTTGCGGCATCACCAGCATCTGACCCGCCATATAGCCCATCAGGCTTATGTCCAGGGGCAACGGCAGTTCCGTCAGCGTGCGGTCATCGCGCAGGATGTAGTTCGTGCCTTCAAAGAAGGACGGCGCCCGGCGCACCATATGCACCGTGCCTTCCGGCCGGCGCAGCGAAAAGGCCGAGACGGCAACATCTGCCTCTTCGCCTTCAAACACGGTCGGCGCCTCCTCCAGCGCCTTGCCCCGTTCCCAAATCTTCACCACCCGCGGATAACCCGAGGTGGTCAGCGAGCCCTCGCCCCAATCGCGCGCAACAAACAGAGTATTCTCGTCGATCCAGTCCGCGCCGCCTTTGGATTCCGGCAGGATAAAGCCGTCCTCGACAAAATCCCGGGCGTCCACATCGAATTCGCGCACCACGGACGCATCCGTGCCACCGCGCGACAGGGTGACCAGGCAACGCTGATAGTCCGGCGCCAGACAGTTCGCGCCTTCAAAAACCCAGTTCTCGTCTTCCGCCTCCGCCAGCGCGTCGATATCGAGGATCACGTCCCATTCGGGCGCATCCGTGCGATAGGACTCCAGCGTCGCGCGCCGCCACAGGCCGCGCACATGGGTCTCATCCTGCCAAAAGTTATAGACATAGCCCCCGCGATAGCTGCCGTAGGGGATCCGGTCCTGCGCCGTCAGGATCGAGACCGCATTCGCATGCAGATCCTCGTAGCGGGGATCGGCTTCCAGCGCGCCCAAGGTTTCCGCATTACGCGCGCGCACCCATTCAAGCGCCCGCTCTCCCTCAACCTCTTCCAGCCACAGATACGGATCGTCCTGCACCGTTTCCTCCGCAACAGCCTGCGGCGCTCCGGCCACGGCCCACACGCTCACGGCGATAGCCGCAGCGCCTTTCACCCAGTCCCGCATGATCGCACCCTTTGTTTGCCAAACTGGGCGTATCATTCACAGCTCAGGACCAGCTGTCCATGCACGGGGCATGTGAACAGCCCGGGACTCGCCAAAATAGGGCTTCTGGCCATATAAAGAAGGCGTGCGGCGGGGGGGCATGACCCATGCATTGAAGGCCGGAGCGGGCGTGCGGGCCAGGACAAGCGCCCCGCTCGGCGGAGAGACTATGACCGGTGATCCCACCATCATCACCTTTGGCTGTCGGCTCAACACCTACGAATCCGAGGTGATGCGCGCCCATGCGCGCGGCCGCGACGACGCGATCATTGTGAACACCTGCGCCGTCACCAGCGAAGCGGTGCGTCAAGCCCGCCAGGCGATCCGGAAGGCCCGGCGCGAACACCCGGACGCAGAGATCATCGTCACCGGTTGCGCGGCCCAGATCGATCCCGACGCCTTTGCCGCCATGCCGGAAGTCTCTCGAGTGCTGGGAAACGCGGAAAAACTGCAAGCGGACAGTTTCCATACCCCCGATACCCCCGCCCCTCGCGTGGCCGTGGGCGACATTATGAGCGTGCGCGAAACCGCCTCGCACCTGGTCGATGGCATTACGGGCCGGGCGCGGGGTTTCGTGGAAATCCAGAACGGCTGTGACCACCGCTGCACATTTTGCGTCATTCCGTATGGACGCGGGAATTCCCGCAGCGTCCCGGCGGGGGTGGTCGTGGATCAGGTGCGCCGCCTGGTGGAGAACGGCACGCGTGAAGTGGTGCTCACCGGCGTCGATCTCACCTCTTATGGATCGGATCTGCCGGGCCGCCCGCCGCTCGGGCAGCTCGTGCGCCGGATCCTGAAACTGGTGCCGGAGCTGGCGCGGTTGCGGCTGTCATCCCTCGACACGATCGAAATCGATCCCGACCTCATGCGCGCGCTGGCGGAAGAAGAGCGGCTGATGCCGCATCTGCACCTGTCGCTTCAGGCCGGCGACGACATGATCCTGAAACGCATGAAGCGGCGCCATCTCACGGCCCAAGCCGAAGCCTTCTGCCGCACCGCGCGCGATCTGCGCCCGGACGTTGTTTTCGGCGCCGACATCATCGCGGGCTTTCCCACCGAGACCGAGGCCATGTTCGCCAATACGCTCGCGCATGTGGAAGCCTGCGGCCTGACCCATCTGCATGTCTTCCCCTTCTCACCGCGCGAGGGCACTCCAGCGGCGCGCATGCCGCCGGTGGCCGGCCCCGTGATTAAAGATCGCGCAGCCCGGTTGCGCGCACTGGGCGCGGTGCGGCTGACGCAGTATCTCGACGGCCTGACTGGCACCACCGCCCGCGTGCTGATGGAAACACCGACACGCGGGCGCACGGAAGGCTATGCGGGCGTGGCGCCCGACAGCCCCCAGGCACCAGGCAGCATCGTCACCTTGCGCCTGGGCGCACCGCGCCCGGACCACCTTCTCACCGGCACCGCCCTTGCGGCGTGATCCGCCTCCACTCCCCCTCACGGGACCAGGTCAAAGGACACAGGCATGAGCACGGACGATAAAGACCAGCCCGAGGCGGAGCAGCCCAAAAAGAAGGGCTTCTGGAGCTGGCTGGGCTTTGGCGGCGGCAAGGACGACACGCCAGCCGAAGCGGACAGCACACCAAGCGAGCCCCTCGAAGAGCCGACACCGGCCGAGGCGCAACCGGACCCGGCCGCCGTCGCACCGGATGATGAGCGCCCCCGCGACCCGAATGCGCCCTTCTCCTCCCTGATGTTCCCCGAACCCGAGGCCAAAACGCCGGCCCCGGAAGACGAAACTCCGCCGGAGACGGACAGCGCGGATCCGGCTGCCGAGACCGTGACCGACGCGCCGGAATCGGAGGCACCGCACACGGATGCCCCGGCGCAAGACGCCATCGAGACGGAACACCATGAGAACATCGTTTCCGTGGAAACGGCTTTGGTCGCCGACACACCCGCTCTCGACCCGCAGCCGGAGCCAGTGGACGAGAGCTCAGCAGAGGCGCAGGCTCCGCCCGCCGACCATCCGGAACCGGAGACGCCCGCCGCCCCCGACCTTTCGGCTCTGAACCCCGCCCCGGTGGACGAGACCCCGGACCGCGCCTGCGACAGCGCCGTAGAAACCGGCATCGACGCCGAGCCGGACACGCAGACCGAGCCCGACGCCGAGATCGACGCGGAGCCCGAGACAGCGGCGGACGCAGAAGCGGAAGCAGAGGCCGAAGACGAAGCCCCGAAGCCCGGCTTTTTCGCACGCCTGCGCGCGGGCCTCAGCCGCTCCACAAGCGCCATTTCCGAAGGCATCACCAGCATCTTCACCAAGGCAAAGCTGGATGACGCGACGCTGGAAGATCTGGAAGACCTGCTCATCACCTCCGATCTCGGCGTGGAAGTCGCCGGCGAGGTGACGCGCGATCTCTCCAAAAACCGCTTCAACAAAGACATCTCTCCCGGTGAGGTGCGCCAGGAACTGGCCCGCATCGTCGCTGCACGCATGGAACCGGTGGCCAAGGACTTCCGCTTGCAGCCGGGCCGCCTGCCCCATGTGGTCCTGGTCGTGGGTGTAAACGGCACCGGCAAGACCACAACCATCGGCAAGCTTGCCCACCGCTTCCGCCAGGACGGCAAAACCGTGATGCTGGCTGCCGGCGACACCTTCCGCGCCGCCGCGATTGAACAACTCAAGATCTGGGGCGAGCGGACGGACTCGCCCGTCATGGCGCGGGATGTGGGCGCGGATGCCGCAGGTCTCGCCTTCGACGCTCTGAAAGCCGCCCGCGAAGAGGCCTGCGACGTGCTGATGATCGACACCGCCGGGCGGCTCCAGAACAAGCAGGGTCTGATGGAAGAGCTGGCGAAAATCACCCGCGTCCTGAAGAAACAGGACCCGGAAGCTCCGCATTCCGTCCTTCTGGTGCTTGATGCCACAACCGGACAGAACGCCATCAGCCAGGTGGAAGTCTTCAAGGATGTCGCGGGCGTCACGGGCCTTGTGATGACCAAACTCGACGGCACCGCACGCGGCGGCATTCTTGTCTCGCTCGCGGCAAAGTTCGGCCTGCCTATTCATGCCATCGGCGTGGGAGAAGGAATCGAGGACTTTCAGCCGTTCGATCCGCAGGAATTTGCCGACGCCCTCACCGGCGCGACCCAGGACAAGGACACAGCATGAGCGACCACGCCGACACCACGCATAATGACACTCCCGCAAAACCCGGGAGCAAAATGCCCGGCTGGCTGAAAACCGCGACGGATTTCGGCCCGCTGCTGCTGTTCTTCGGCGGAAACTGGCTCGCGGGGCCTTTCGTGGCTACGGCCGCGCTGATGGCCGGTATCGCCGTGGCGCTGGGCATCACCTATTCGATCGAGCGGCGCATTCCGCCCATGCCCATCGTTACCGGTGTCTTCGTGCTGATCTTCGGCACACTCACCCTGGTGCTCCATGATGAGGCCTTCATCCAGATCAAAGTGACCGTGGTTGACCTCATCATGGCGGGTATCCTGGCCGGTGGCCTCGCCTTCAACCGGCTGTTTCTCAAGATCGTGACCGAGAATGCCTTTGATCTCACTGATCGCGGCTGGCGGGTCATGACCTATGCGTGGATCGCCTTCTTCCTGGCCATGGCCGGCTTGAACGAGGTGGCGCGCATGGCGCTCAGCTTTGATGCCTGGACGAATTTCAAAGTGTTCGGTATGCCCGCCCTCACGCTCGTCTTCGCCGTCGCTCAGGTGCCGTTGATCACCAAGTATCAGCGCGAGGACGAAGACGAGGGAGAAGCCGCCGGCCAAGCCTGATCATCGGCCGCCTCCCCCAACACGTCTCAAGAAAAAACCGGGGCCCTTTCCCCAAGGGCCTCGGTTTTTTCATGTCTGTTCTCAGATGTTTAGTCTGGCGCGACCGGTCTAG
>CAZVEE010000082.1:0-1245 GCA_964625525.1 uncultured Alphaproteobacteria bacterium
CTGAGCCCGTCCATAACGGCGTGCCGGCTGACGCCCCGGCGACCCCACCATTGGGCGCCCGTGAACCGTTCGTCCCCACCTATTCCTACGCCAAACCCGAGCGGCCCTATACCGCGCCGGTGCATAGCGGCGCCAGCCTGCCCAAGAAAGCCGAAACCGCGCAGAACCGCAGCATGCTGGTCTCCACCCTCCATGCCTTGTCCGGGCTGATGCTGGTGGTGACCGTGGTGACGTTCATCGCCGCCGCGTTCATCTTTGCGGGCCAGGACATGCGCCCGATCAATGTGGGCGCCATTGCCATGCTGTTCGCGCTGGCCCCGCTCACCGCTTACTTGATCCTGCGCACAGTCGAGCATCGCTTGCGCGCCAAACGCAAACCGACCCACAATGGGGCGGACGTGCTACCCGCCTGATGATCCCGATACGGCCTGATGATCCCGATACGGCCTGATGATCCCGATACGGATTGAAAACAAACGGGCGGGCGCCGCAAGGCCCCGCCCTTTTTGCATGCGATGCACCCGCGCCACTTACAGCGCGCTCATAAGGATCTGCACGGACCACCACACCACGAGCACGACCTGCACCAGCAGTGCGAGAAAGCGCAGCATCACCGCCGGCACGCTCGTCGACACCAGATGGATCAGCGACTGCGCAACGCGGGCGCCCAGAAGCCACAATGCCCAGTCATTGGTGATCGCCGCCGTGTTCACAGCCGCGTCATAGACCAGGATTGCCAGCGCGAAGGGCACAAACTCATAGCTGTTTGCGTGCACCCGGCATAACCGTTGAGAAAACGGTCCCACATCCTCGCCCGTGGGCGCGAACTCGTTCGCCTGCTTGGCGCCAGACGCGGACACCACCGTGCGCAACCCCGCCATCAGCACCAGCAGCGCCATCATCCAGAGCACCAGGCCCGCAATGGCAATCGTCGTAAACATGGCTGTCACCTCCCCGTTTATGAAACCAGGGGCCATGCTTTGCCCCTGTTGCGGGCACGACTCTAGGCTGGGAGGCGTCCCAGCGACCATCAAAAAACACTGATAGTGCAGGCCCTGATCAGCGCCCGCCGGGTCAGCGCCCGCCTGTGACGCCACGGAAAGACTGTTCGTAAGGGCGCCGCAAAATCGCCGCGCCTGTCACAACAGCGAGACATGACCGTGTCTCACTTGGAGACGTCATCTTGCAAAGAGCCGCGCCATTGTGGCATCGAGCGAGCGAGCCGGGGACGGACGGGCCGGGGAC
>CAZVEE010000082.1:1345-14164 GCA_964625525.1 uncultured Alphaproteobacteria bacterium
GGACAGGCGAGCTGAGGACAGGCGAGCCGGTCCGTGCGGATGGGATCCGCAGTCGGCGGCGTGCGGGCCCCGTTGCGATGGGGACGTAATTTGGGCGTATGTCGTGCCCCGCCCTACCAAAGCGTTGTGCCAGGGCCACGGACCTTAGAAATCCGCCATTGTGTGCGATGCATATTGTTGTGTCGTCAGGCTTTTGGTAATACCACATTGAGAGTGAAAGGTGTGTTATATCTCTGCGTCGCAGACCCTTGGAGTTTTACAGTTTTTGCTCTCGAGGGGGGCTGGAGAGAACGACATCGGCTCCGATGGTAACCTGATATGGAGAGGGTAGACACCATGATGACCAAGACGATCCGCGTTTCCGCCACGGTTCTGGCTCTGGCGTTCGGCACCGCTGCGCTGGGTGCTTGCGCTTCGCTGTCCGAAGACGATCGCAACTACATCGAAGCTGCTAAGAGCGACGCCCGCAACGCGGCCGACCGTTCCGCGCAGAGCGCCGAGAACGCTGAAGCTGCTGCGCGTCGCGCCGAAGCTGCTGCGGCTCGCGCGGAAGACGCTGCGGCTCGCGCCGAAGCGATCTTCAACCGTTCGCTGCGCAAGTAATCGCATTCGGCTTCACCGCCGACTGCAGAAAACCGGCCTGGGAAACCAGGCCGGTTTTTTCGTGCCCGCGCTGCATGGCGCGCGCCCATGACAAAGGGCTCGGCGCCTGAGGCACCGAGCCCTTTGTCAATCCTGCGCAAGGATTTACTCGGTGATACGGATCGGCACCCCGCGGCGCTCGGCGACCGCGGCGCGCACCGTGTCCCAATTCACCCGGCCAATATCAACGCCAGCGGCATCAAACACCAGATCGTCCACATTGCCGATGGGCTGGGGCAGCACCTCGTCACCATATTCGACCTGATCCGCTTGATCGCCGAACGGGTGCACTTCCATGTACAGATTATCGTCGCGCCAGCCCAGCTTCACGGGCTGATTGGTGATGGTGACCGGCATGCCCACCCGCACCAGCTCGAACACTTCTTCCACATCAGTGGGATACATGCGCACGCAGCCCCGGCTCACCCGACGCCCGATCCCTTCGGGTTTGTTGGTGCCGTGGATCGCATAGCCGTTCCACCCCACGCGGATGCGCCGGTTGCCCAGCGGATTGTCCGGCCCCGGCGGCACATAGGCCGGCACGGTGGGATCTTCAGAGCGGTGATTGGCGGTCGGCACCCAGGTCGGGTTGACGGTTTTCTCCGTCACGGTCTGAAGCCCCAGCGGCGTCTCATAAGCCTCCCGGCCCGTGGAGATCGGCCAGCTTTGCGGCGCCCCCCCGTCCGGCGGGAAAAAGTAAAGCCGCAGATCACCCAGATTAACGAGCAGACCCGGGCCGGCATCCTTCGGCAGGATATGTTGCTCTGGCAACAGGAGGACGGTGTCCTCAATGGGCAGCCACGGATCTACATCCGGATTGGCGGCCCGCAACTCCACATAGCCAATGCGATAGCGCATGGCGATGTCGAGCATGGTATCGCCCGGCCGGACATAATGAATCGACAGCGATCCGACCATGCCAGTGGTCTGCGGCACCGAGGCGCCCGATGGCGTCGCCCCCAGCGAGAGGATCATGGCGGTCGCGCACACCACGGCGAGCCGCGCCGCATGAAGAAAGCTCTTGGGTAATCTCACCAGACGTCCCCGTTTCCTGCCCAAATCCGGTCTCACAGCCTCACCTTAGAGGCCCCTCCACTGTGCCAGGGGATCCCACCCCATGCCAGCGATAGTGCTCACCGGTCTCACAAACAAATTTGATCGTCTTATGGCAAGCGCCTGGCGTCACACACGGCTTGCCCCAGTGTGCCGACGCTGCAAAACTGCGCCCACTTTCCAACTGTGTCATGCAGGAGCCGGACCGGCGCGCATCACGGGTTGGAACCGCAGACCAGACACGCGATCGGGGATTTCCAAACACCATGCATCCGTTGAGCGGCGCCGATCTCGGCACGTTATGGTCGGTCCTGACACGCAGCGGCGGCGTGGCGTCCGGCAAGCTGATGAAGACCGCAGGCATTGTGGGTGCGGCGGTCGGTCGCTGGCCCTTCTCCACGGCCGAGTATTACGCCCTATCGGGCTCTCTGCCGGACCTGACGGACATGCCCCCGCCCATCTTCATCGTCGGCCATTGGCGCAGCGGCACGACCCATCTTTACAACATTATGAGTAAGGATGCCTTTGGCTTCGTGCCGCCGGTGGCTACGGGCCTGCCCTGGGATTTGATGGGCTTGGCGCGGGCGCTCGGACCGCTTCTGGACAAAGCGCTGCCGGAAAGCCGCTTCATCGACAACATCCCCGTCACTCCGGACGCCCCGCAGGAAGACGAAATCGCGCTCGCCAATATGACGCCGCTCTCCTTCTATCATGCGATCTACTTTCCCGAGCGCTTCACGGATTATCTGACCGAGGGCCTCTTCTTCGACAATTGCAGCGCTGACGACATCACCGCCTGGCGCGAGCGCTTTGAGCATTTCATGCGCAAGCTCTATGTGCATCAGGATCGCAAGCGTCTGTTGATCAAGAACCCGGTCTACACGGCCCGCGTCAGCCTTCTGCATGAGATCATGCCTCAGGCCCGCTTTATCCATATTCACCGCAACCCCTATGACGTTTTCGTCTCCATGCGGAATTTCTATAAGAAACTGCTGAAGGAGTTCGCCCTTCAGGACTACGCTCACGTGGATATCGATCAGGCGATCCTCGACACCTATGCCCGCATGATGCGTATTCTAGATGAGGATCTGGCGGCCCTGCCCCGTCATCTCTACACGGAACTCAGCTATGATCATCTGGATGATGAACCGCTGACGGCGGTGGAGCAGATTTACCGCGATCTCGATATCGAAGGGTTCGAGACGATCCGCCCCACCTTCTCCGCCTATCTAGACTCGGTAAAAACTTACAAAAAGAACCGTTTCTCTTACGGCGACGCGGAAGCGGCCCTGGTGGAAGGCCATTGGGGCGAGTTTGTCAATCGCTGGTCCTATCGCCGCCCGGCCCCACAGGAGCCCGCATGACCCGCGTCGTGAGCGCCCTTAAAGCACCCTTGGCCGGCCTTATCGGCCTGACCCTGCTGTCCGCATGTACCGAAGACCGCGCCCCGCTGGGCCCGGCGGAAACCACCGCCTGTATGCAGCTCCCTCTTTTCGATGCCAAGACAGGGGCCGCCGTCACCGGTGCGGAGGATTTGGCCGTTGATCCGTCCACGGGCACACTCTACATCTCCGCTTTCGACCGCTTCGCGCTCGAAGACGCTTTAGAGCGCAATCAGCCAGTGCTGCCACGCGGTGGTCTTTACACGGTGGACCTGGATACCGTGCTCAGTGCCGAAGGCCCGGTCACCGTAGACGAACAGCTTTCGCCCTTTTTCGCACGCGGCGATTTCCGTCCCCATGGGATCGATCTCTATACGGGACCCTTTGGCCGGCGCGTGCTCGCGGTCATTGTGCATCGCTATCACCGGGACGGCGTGGGCGAGGGCCTCACCTGGACCCGCTCCACCGACCTGGAAACCTACACCATCACCGAAGACGGCCTTGCCCCCCTGGGCAGTGCCGCCCATCCGGGCCTGTGCCAAGCCAATGACGTGGCGGCTGTCAGCCCCCGCCATTTCCTGGTCACCCGAGATCGAGGCGCTTGCGGTTCCTGGATGTGGGCAGAGGACGTGCTCGGCCTGCGCCGGGCCTCGGTCGTTCATGTGGAACTCTCCGATGGCGGACGGCTGGAACGCCCGCCCGTGCCGGTTGCCGGCGGCATCGGCTTTGCCAACGGTATCACCGTGGACCGGGAGGCGCGCCGCGCCATTGTCGCCGCCACACGAGAAGAAGCATTGCTGGTTTATGATTTGGACACCCTGCTCTCCAGCAATGCGGGGCGCCCGGTGGGTCGCATCGTCCTGCCGGGGGGGCCGGACAATCTGATCATGGCTGACGGGCAGACCCTTCTGGCGGGGGTTCACCCTTCGCTTCTACGCATGGGTTTTTATCGTAATCGCTGGTTTGAAACGGAAACCGCGCCGGCCCGGCTCATGCGGGTGGATATGAGCGATGCGTCCACGGGCCTGGTCTATGACGATATGGTGGGCGCGGACTTTCCCGCCGTCACCGCCGGCATTGAATATGCTGACCACATTATCATGGGCAGCGTCACCGCTCCGGGCCTCATGGTCTGTTCCCTGAACGCTCCCGATGTCACCCCCTGACAGGAGGGGCCGCATGAAGAATCTCGTCACGGGCGGCGCCGGCTTTATCGGCCAGCATCTGGTGCGCCAGCTTCTGGCTCGTGGTGAACAGGTCCGCGTGCTTGATCTTGCGCGCCCGCGGGAAGCGCCCGCCAGCGTCGAGGTCCTGCACGGCTCTGTCACCGATCCCGAAGCGGTGGCCCACGCGGTGGCGGGCGTGGATTGTGTCTTCCACATGGCTGCCAATGCCCATCTCTGGGCCCGCGATAAGTCTGTGTTCAACCGGGTGAACCATCAAGGAACCCAGATCGTCCTGGCGGCGGCCCGCACGGCCGGCGTCCCGCGCTTCGTGCATACGTCCAGCCTGACAGTGCTGGTGGGCCGCTCCATGCGCGGGGCCGAGCGCCTGGTGAGCGAAGATACACTCGTTCCGGAAACGGAAATGCTGGGCCCCTATTGCCTGTCTAAATGGCGCGCCGAGGCGGCCGCACGGGCCATGAACGGGCCCGATTGCGCCGTGACCAGCGTCTTGCCAACCCTGCCCATGGGTCCGGGTGATGAGGGCCTGACCGCCCCAACCCGCATGCTGATCGATCTGGTGAACGGGGCGATCCCGGCCTATCTCGACTGCCTCCACAACATCATCCATGTGGAAGACGTGGCCGCTGGTCACATCCTTGCCCGGGATCTGGGTGCCGGTGGCGCCCGCTACATCCTGGGCGGCGACACGGTCAGCATGGGCGATCTGGTGGCGATGCTCGGCAGGCTGACGGCTCTGCCCATGCCCAGCGCCCGCGTGCCTTACGCCCTGGCGCTGGCGGCGGGCCATGTGGCTGAGTGGATCTCCGACACCATCACCCGCACCCCGCCCCAGGCGCCGCTCACCGGTGTGCGCCTTGCGGGCCGTCCCGTGCGCTTCGACACCACGCGGGCCCGAACGCAACTGGGCCTCACCCCTCGCCCCGCGCAAGCCGCCTTGCGCGATGCTCTCACCTGGGCGAACGAGGCGGGCCATGTGACCCGCCCGCTACCCGACCTCTCCGCCGCCCCGCTCTGAATGTGATCCTGTCAGATGCGAGTAACTGCGGCCTTTCCACTGGCCACCGCGCCCTTGCCAATGCTTCAATGCGCTCGTCAGTGTCATGAGCATATAAAGAAACGCCGCCACAGGCAGCATCAACCCACGCCAAGCCCCCTGGCCATAAACCCACGCCATCGGCGCATAGGCCACGACCATGGCCGCCCAGGTGAGCGCCGCCACCACGCCCGCGCCAGTCTGCCCATGCCAGGGCGTCGTCACGCTGACCACAGGCGGTACCAGATACACGAGCCCCATGCCCAGCACGGTCCCGGCGAGCAGCCAGGCCGAGTGCCCAAGCTGCGCAAACGCCGTGCGCGCCACCATGGTCCACACCGACGCCAATGACCGATTGTCCCGCCGCGACACCACCTCATGAGTGAGACCCAGCCAGATACTCCGCCGCCGCGCGGAAACCTTCAGCAATCGCGCCAGAGCACAATCGTCAATCAGCGCGTCGCGCATAGCCTCAAACCCGCCCGCCTCCAGAAACGCCGTTCGGCGCACCAGCATGCAGCCGCCTGCTGCGCCCGCCGTCATGGAGGCCTGATCATTGACGCGCGGAAACGGATAAAGCTTCTGAAAGAAAAACACGAATGCGGGTATCAGCAGTCGCCCCCACAGCCCGCGCGAGTCCAACTTCGCCATCAGCGACACCAGCGCCCGGCCCTCGTCCTGCGCTTTCTCCACCAGCCGCGCCAGCACATCCGGCCCGTGCACAATGTCCGCATCCGTGAACAACACGTAACGCGCGTCGGGCGCCAGCGCCAAACTCGCCGCAAGGCCCGCCCGTTGCGCGGCCGTTTTCCCGGTCCATCCCGGCGCCAGCGGAGGCGCGCTCAGCACCTCCAGCCGATGCGGGCTTGCTGCTGCCGCGGCGACGCCGCGCGCGACATCCGCCGTGCCGTCGCTGCTGCCGTCATCCACCAGGATCACACTGAAGCGGCCTGGATAGCGGCTCGCCATCAGGCTTTCGATGCTGTCCCCGATCACATCCGCCTCATCGCGTGCCGGGATCACGGCCACCACCTCCGGCCAGGCGAGGCGGGGGCGCACGCACGCACGCAACCACTGGTCAGCCCACCAGAACCGGCCATGGGCCAGCAACAGCACCGCCCACACACCAGCACTCAGCACCGAGAGCACCATCAGCCCACTCATGCGTCTCCCTCCCTTTTCGGCCGGCCCGCACCGGATGACATGGCTCAATGATCGACACGTGCCGGTGTGACACGAGCTTCAAACCCGCCCGGCTCTCTTGTGTCCTGTGTCATGGGGCTTTAGGGTTCTTGGGTTATTCAGCGGCGGACTCCTCGGCACCCATGCGCAAGCTTGACATGACTTCGACAGCCCGTGTCTCCCACGAAAGCGCGCCCCTGCCCCACGCGGCGGGCCCTGAAACCCCGTCCGGCAAAGGCGCCGACGACGAGAATTTTCCCGTCGGCTCGTTCCTGTTGCCGGCCCATCTGCGTCCTCATGTGGCCCGCTTTTATGCCTTCGCCCGCGCCGCCGACGATATCGCCGATAATCCGGATCTGCGCGCCGAAGACAAGATCGACCGGCTCGATGCGTTAGAGAGCGCCCTCACTGGCGCTCCCGGTTATGACCAGGGTTACGAAAAAGCCACCGCCTTGCGCGCCAGCCTCGCCGAGACCGGCGTCACGGACCGCCATGCGCGCGACCTGCTTGCCGCCTTTCGTCAGGATGCGGTGAAATTGCGCTATGCCAATTGGCGCGAGGTTCTGGACTATTGCGAAGTGTCCGCCAACCCGGTCGGCCGCTATCTCCTCGATCTCCATGGTGAGCCGACGGTCACGTACAAATATTCCGATGCTCTGTGTACAATCCTGCAACTTCTGAACCACATGCAGGACTGCGGCGATGACTATCGCGAGATGCACCGGGTCTATCTGCCGTGCGATTGGATGAGCCAAGAGGGCGTCTCCGTCGCTGATCTTGATAATAAGGCGCTGGAGCCAGGCATGCGCCGGGTGCTCGACCGCTGCCTCGATGAAGTGGATATCCTGTTCAAAGACGCTGATCAGTTGGCCGGCGCCTTGCGCAGTCGGCGGCTGTCCATGGAGTCCGCAGTCATCGTGCATCTGGCGCATAAGCTCACCGCACGCCTGCGCCATGGCGATCCCCTGGCCAGCCGCATCGCACTGACCAAAACCGACTTCGTGATCTGTGGACTGACGGGCATTCTGGAAGGCCTGTTCGGAACAAAGCGCCAGCCATGACCGCTCCGTCCGCCGTACCCACTCCGCTCTCGCTTGATGAGGCCAAGGCCCATGCCCGCGCGGTGGTCGACCGTTCCGGCACCTCGTTTGGCCTGGGCATGCGTATTCTCCCGCGCGAGCGCCGCGAGGCCATGTACGCCATCTACGCCTTCTGCCGGGAAATCGACGACATTGCCGACGAAGACGGGACGCCTCAGGAAAAGCATGCGGCCCTCGACGCGTGGCGCACCGAAATTGACGCCCTGTATGATGGGCGCGCGACCATGCCCACGGCTGTGGCGCTCGCGCCGGCCATCGCCACCTACGGCCTCGACAAGCAGGAATTCATCCTGCTGATCGAAGGCATGGAGATGGATGCGGATGGTCCGATCCAAGCCCCCGACATGGACACCCTGCTCGCCTATTGCCGCCGCGTCGCCGGCGCGGTGGGCATGCTCTCCATGCCTGTATTCGGCGCCCCGGCCGGTGCCGCCTCTGATCGCTTCGCCCTGGCACTGGGCGATGCGTTGCAGCTCACCAATATCCTCCGCGATGTGCGCACCGACGCCGCCATCGACCGGCTGTATCTGCCGAAAGAGCTGTTGCTCAAGCACGGCATTTACGGCACTGACCCGCACACGGTCGCCCACCATCCCCAGGTCACGGCAGTCAGCAAAGAGTTGGGCGAAACAGCCCGCGCCCGCTTCGACGAGGCGCGCACCGCCATTCGCGATCTTGACTGGCGCGTGCTGCGCCCGGCGCTCCTCATGTGGGGCATGTACGAAGTGACCTTGTCGCGCCTCGAAGCGCGCGGCTTCGCCCTCGACAACGGCCCGGTAAAGCTCTCAACCTTTGAGAAGCTCTTCATTGCCCTGCGTTACGCGGTCGCGCCGCCCTTAGAGGCCTGATCTCCATGGGCCGTACACATATCATTGGCGCAGGGCTCGCGGGCCTGTCGACAGCGGTGCGCCTGACGCAGGCGGGCCATGATGTGCGCCTTTACGAGGCGGCCGGACAGGCGGGCGGGCGCTGCCGCTCCTATCACGATAAAGCCCTCGGCACACTGATCGATAACGGCAATCATCTGATCATGAGCGGCAACCGCTCCGCCACCGCGTTCCTGGAAACAATTGGCGCGCGGGACACGATGATTGAGCCGCCCCGGGCCGTCTTTCCTTTCGTGGACGTGAAGAATGGGGCGCGCTGGAGCCTGCGCCCCAATGCGGGGCCTCTGCCCTGGTGGGTCTTCGCGCCCTCGCGCCGGGTACCGGATACAAAGCTCACGGATTACTTTGAAGGTGTGAACGTGGCGCTGGCCTCACGCGAGCGCACCGTGGCCGATGTGCTGGCCACGGACGGTCCCCTCTACACCCGCTTCTGGGAACCGCTGGTGCTGGCGGCCCTCAACACGACCGCCGATGACGGCGCCGCCTGCCTGCTCTGGACGGTCTTGAGCGAGACGTTCCTCAAGGGCGAGGCCGCTTGCCGTCCGCTCATCGCCCGCGATGGCTTGGGGCCCAGTTTCATCGATCCCGCGCTTGCCTATCTGGCGGCCCGCGGCACCACGCCTGACTATGCGCGCCGTTTGACTCATCTCGATATTCATCAAGGCCGGGTGACCACGCTTCATTTCCACAACGGCCCAGAAACGGTAGAACCGGACGAAACCGTCGTTTTGGCCTTGCCGGCCGCACGCGCGGGCCAAATCCTGCCCGATCTCGATCCGCCTGGAGATGGCGGCGTCATTGTCAATGTGCACTACCGCCTGGATGAGCCGGTGGCCGATCCGGCGGAGGCGCCCTTTATCGGCCTGATCAATTCGCCTGTGCACTGGGTCTTTACCCGCGGGCATATCGTCAGCCTGACGATCAGTGCTGCAGGCACCCTGGCGGACGGCGCAGCAGAAGCGCTCGCACCTCAGCTCTGGCCGGACACCGCCATGGCGCTCGGTCTCGGCGATCGCACCTATGCGGACGCCCGGGTCATCAAGGAAAAGCGCGCCACCTTCGACCAGTCTCCGGCTGGCATCGCCAAGCGCAAAGGACCGGACACGGCCTATACCAATCTCGTGCTGGCCGGCGATTGGACCAATACGGGCCTGCCCGCAACGATCGAAGGCGCGATCCGCTCCGGCGAGCGGGCCGCTGCGCGGCTGATGTCCTGACGCAATGCGGGCCACGCACGCCAGCAAGAAAGGCATTCAGGCCATGGCCAACGGATTTCTCGGACTCATCTGTGGACTGAAAAGCGAGGCGGAGAGCCTGGGGCCGCTCGTACGCGACCCACGCCTGCGGGTCGCGGTGTCCGGCGCTCATGCGGGCCGCGCCGCATCCCATGCCCGCACATTGGTCGATGAGGGCGCCACCGGCCTGCTCACCTATGGCGTTTCCGGCGGCCTCTCCTCCCTGGTCAGCCCCGGTGATCTCATCGCCGTCACGGATGTCGTGACGGAAACAGAACGGTGGGCGGCGACAGAGCGTTGGACCGAGATCCTGGGTTCGGCCGCATTGCCAGAAGGCCTCGCGCTCCATTACGGCTCGGTTCTGGGCAGTGACCGGATCATCGGTGATCAGATGGAAAAGCAACGGCTCGGTGCCGCCTCTGGGGCGCTGGCGGTCGATATGGAGAGCCACAGCGTCGCACGGGTGGCGGCAGAAGCGGGTTTGCCGTTTGGCGGTTTGCGCGCCGTGGCCGACGGGCATGATCAGATGATCCCGCCGTCCGCCGCCCATGGGGTGGCCAGTGATGGCTCCGTGCGCCCCTGGGCGGTGATTGCGGCCGCCCTGAGGCGACCGGCCGATTTTGTGGATTTGATCCGCGTCGGGCGCGCAAGTGCGCGCGCCCACAATGCGCTAGGCCGCTGCGCCGGACACGTCCTCCCGCGCCTTCTTGGGGTCATGCACGTCTGAAAGCTGCTCTTTGACAATCTCTTCGTGCACGAACTGCGCCGGACGCTGATTAGACATATCGATTTCCGGCGCCATCGGACCATCCAGGCGCGGCCCCCGCAGGCCCACCCAGAACGTCTTCAGCGGATTATCAAGCGCGTCCTGCGCCGCCGTGGGCTCATAGCCGCAATGGGCCATGCAATCGGCGCACTTCTCATACGCACCAGTGCCGTAGGAATCCCAATCGGTCTCTTCCATCAGCTCCTTGAAGGTAGAGACATACCCTTCATTGAGCAGGTAGCACGGGCGCTGCCAGCCGAAAATGTTCCGGGTCGGCATGCCCCAAGGTGTACACTTGTAGCTCTGGTTACCGGTCAGGAAGTCGATATAGAGCGACGAATGGCTCAGGTTCCAGTTGCGTCCTTCACCCAGCTTGAAGATGTCGCGGAACAGGTTCTTGGTCTTCTGCCGGCTGAGGAAGTGCGCCTGATCCGGCGCGCGCTCATAGGCATAGCCTGGCGACATGGTGATGCCGACGCCCAGTTCCGTGCAGTAGTCCAGGAATTCCGCGACCCGCTCCGGCACCGCGCCGTCGAAGATCGTGGCATTGGCGTTGACCGTGAAGCCTTTTTCCTTAGCCACTTTGATGGCCTTGATGGCACGATCAAACACACCGTCCTGGCACACGGCCTTGTCATGCTCTTCACGCAGACCATCCAGGTGCACCGAGAAGAACAGATACTGGGACGGCTCGAACAAATGCAGCTTCTTCTCAAGCAGCAGAGCGTTCGTGCACAACGACACATATTTGCGCCGCGCGACGATGCCTTTAACGATCTCGCCAATCTCCTTGTGCAGGAGCGGCTCACCGCCGGGGATCGCCACCATGGGAGCACCACACTCGTCCACGGCTTCCAAGCATTCTTCCACTGACAGGCGCTTGTTCAGGATCGGATCGGGATAATCGATCTTCCCGCACCCCGCGCAAGCCAGATTGCAGCGAAACAGAGGCTCTAGCATGAGCACGAGCGGGTAGCGCTTACGCCCCATCAGCTTTTGCTTGAGGATGTAAGCACCGACCTTCATTTGTTGTAAAAGCGGGACGCCCACGAGCCCCTCCTTTCCTCTGTATACGGTTGATCGACTGTTCAGCCCGCTGACCGGCGCCCCGGTTCCGGGGGGGCCGGTCACGTCTCAGCGGGGTCTTACTCGCTGCCCCAAGAGGCAATGCTGCCTTCCACTTGGGGAACATCCGCGAGGACGGCCGGCAGCTTGAAGTGCACGCTTTCTTCGATGCCCTTCAGCGTTTCGACCGTGACGTCGTAATCCTCACGCAACCGCGTGATGACGCCTTGCACCAGCGTTTCCGGTGCCGAGGCTCCGGCGGTGATCCCCACCCGCTCTTTCCCGTCGAGCCAAGCGGGGTCCATCGCGTCCGCATCCGGGATCAGATAGCTCGGCACGCCGAGCTGTTCGCCGATTTCCCGCAGGCGGTTGGAGTTGGAGCTGTTATGCGCACCGACCACCAACAGCAGGTCGCACTCTTTCGCCAGTTCCAGCACCGCCGTCTGGCGGTTCTGGGTGGCGTAGCAGATATCGCGCGTGTCCGGTCCGACAATGTTCGGGAAGCGGGCCTTCAGCGCGGTGATGACATCACGGGTGTCGTTCACGCTCAAGGTCGTCTGTGTCACATAGGCCACCCGGTCCGGATCAGAGACCGTCAGCGTCTCCACATCTTCCGGCTCGGATACCACATGCACCGTCCCCGGGATCTGGCCCAGCGTGCCCACAACTTCCGGGTGCCCCAAATGGCCGATCAGCACCACTTCGTAGCCCTTGGCCACATAGCGCTGCCCTTCCTTGTGCACTTTCGTCACCAGCGGACAGGTGGCGTCGATCACGTCCAGGTCCCGCAATTGCGAGTCATCTTCCACTTTCTGCGCCACGCCATGGGCACTGAAAATGGTCACGGCACCGGTTGGCACCTCGTCCACTTCTTCCACGAAAATGGCGCCCTGTTCCTTCAGGGTCTCCACCACATGTTTGTTGTGCACGATTTCGTGGCGCACATAAACCGGCGCGCCATATTTGGCGAGCGCCCGTTCCACAATGTCGATGGCCCGTTCTACGCCGGCGCAGAAGCCGCGCGGCTTGGCCAGAATGACGGTCAGCGGTCGTTTCGCGTCAACCATGGAGTTCCCCTCAGTCTGCGATGGGCCTGCCTGCATCATCTCTCACCGTCACGCCCCAGCGGCGAGCGCCAGCGCGGTGCGCTTGGGCTGGGTGCGCTTGGGCTGGGGCTTGCCACCGCACCACGCACATGAGCGCGATACGATGGCACCGTCGTGACACGGGACTGTCACCAATCTCTGAATACGCATGATCTGAACGCTCATGGGGTGACTGTCTGGT
>CAZVEE010000082.1:14264-15774 GCA_964625525.1 uncultured Alphaproteobacteria bacterium
TTTCGTGCCCTGGTATCTCGCACCCTGGCGTTTCGTAATCAATCCGTCAGCGCCCATGCACTCGGCAAAAACCGATGATCAGCCTGCGGCCATTTGTAACCCAGGTTGCAATCTGGCAGCCTGGCATGGTGCAACGCCACATCTCGTCCTATATCGCATTGGCCTGTCCGCGCAACAAGTCCGGAAGCGTAAAATCTGCGTCATAGCTATTCCAGCGCATGCGGAGCAACTCGTGTGGCGCGATGGGGCCCGTTTGCGGCACGGTCGGTCATCGGCTGCCGGTCTTTTGGCCAGTGGCGAGCCATCTCTGGTCGTCTAATCCGCATAACTTTTAAGGGAATGCAGAGGGGGGGTTGGCTTCCTCGGGTTTGTAACCCAGGACACCACTTTGTAACTGCGTTTACAATGCAGTGGGCTGATCAACTCCTGTACCCAGGCATGGACGCGCGTGACAACATTCCGTAATGATTGTGTCCGCGCAGCGCGCCGCGGCGCCAGACCTTGATGTAGAGGATAATTGACATGGCGGTACGGGCTTATCGTGAGATTCACCGGCGGGCGTGCCGGCAGATCATGGTGGGGGATGTGCCGGTGGGGGGCGATGCGCCGATCACGGTGCAGTCCATGACCAACACGCTGACCACCGATGCCCAGGCGACGATCCGCCAGATCAAGGCGTTGGAGGAAGCGGGCGCGGACATTGTCCGGGTTTCGGTGCCCGACGAGGAGAGCACCGCCGCGCTCAAGACCATTGTGCGCGCCGCGTCCGTGCCCATCGTTGCCGACGTGCATTTTCATTACAAACGCGCCATTGAAAGTGCTGAGGCGGGGGCGGCGTGCCTGCGCATCAATCCGGGTAATATCGGCTCAGCCGAGCGGGTGCGCGATGTGGTCAAGGCGGCCAAGGATTACGGCTGTGCCATGCGCATCGGTGTCAATGGCGGCTCGCTGGAGAAGCACCTCCTGGAGCGCTATGGCGAGCCCTGCCCCGAGGCCATGGTGGAAAGCGCGCTCGAACACGCCAAAATTCTGGAAGACAACGACTTCCGCAACTTCAAGATCTCGGTGAAAGCCTCCGACGTGTTTCTCACTGTCGCCGCCTATCAGGGGTTGGCAGAGGCCTGCGACTATCCGCTGCATCTGGGCATCACCGAAGCCGGGGGCTTGCGTCCGGGCACGATCAAATCCTCCATCGGCTTGGGCATGCTGCTGTGGTCGGGCATTGGCGACACCATCCGGGTGTCGCTGTCGGCCGATCCGGTGGAAGAGATCCGGGTGGGTTTTGACATTCTGAAATCGCTGAACCTGCGCCATCGGGGGGTGAACATCATTTCGTGTCCGTCCTGCGCGCGGCAGGGGTTTGATGTGATTGGCACGGTGAAAGTGCTGGAGGAGCGTTTGGCGCATATCTCCACGCCCATGTCGCTGTCGATCATCGGCTGTGTGGTGAACGGGCCGGGCGAGGCGCGGGAGACCGATATCGGCTTCACCGGCGGCGGCGCGGACAAGA
>CAZVEE010000083.1:0-15636 GCA_964625525.1 uncultured Alphaproteobacteria bacterium
CCCGCCGGGCGTTACCCGGCACCGTGTTTCCGTGGAGCCCGGACTTTCCTCCCTCAGGGTTCCCTGAGAGCGGCCATCCGGCCGTCTGGCAGTCCCAGAAAAGGCTACGACTGGCGCCAGGTCAAGGGACCATGGCCCCGAGCGCTCTGGCAAGGGCCTGAAGATCCGCATCCGCACAGCCTTCACGCGCCGTGCCGATGGCCTGCGGTGCAAAATGGCGCTGAACGGCGCGGGTGACGGTGGCGGTGGTGGCGTCGAACCGGTCGCCGGGCTCCAGCGGGTATCCAAAGCGCGCAAGGGCCGCGCGATAGGCCGCCACGGCCGCGCCTGCATCGCCCGACGCCAGCGTCACGCCAGACCCCGCCGCCACCTCCGGCCACAGCGCTAGTCCCTTCCGGGCCAGCCGCTGCCAGGGAAACAACTCACCAGGATCCTCTTTGCGCGCCGGCGCCACATCGGAATGGCCGAGCACGCGGGTGAGTGGAACCGCATGGCGCGCCAGGACGCCCGCCAACAGTGTTTCCACAGCCGCAAGCTGAGGTTCCGGAAAGGGTCGATAGCCCCATTCATGGCCTGGATTGACGATCTCAATCCCAATGGAGTGGCTGTTCACGTCGCGTGTCTCGCCCCAGGCGGACACACCTGCATGCCAAGCGCGCTGCTCTTCGGCCACGAGGCGAAAGACACGGCCGTCTTCCTCGACCAGATAATGGGCTGACACTTCCGCGTCCCGATCACAAAGCCGCGCCAGCGCCTGTGTGCCGGTGGGCATGCCTGTGTAATGCAGGATGACCATGTCGATGCGCCCCCCGCCCCGGCGCGTCCCGTAATTTGGGGACGGATGGTCGATCATGGCGTTCATTAAGCGGCCTTCCGATCTACGGCCGCCTGGGGTTGGCGCAAGGAGATGATTAGCACGCCGCTCAGCGTCAACAGACCCCCAAGCGCCATGCGCCAGGTGATCACATCCCCCAGCAAGGTCACCCCCAAAAGCACTGTGAAAATCGGCGTCATCAAAGTGAGCGGCGACACCAGCCCCACTTCATACCGCTGCACCAGATAGTAGAGCCCCGCATGGGCCACAAGGCTTGAGACGATGGCGGTGAACGCAACCGCGCCCCAGGCGAGCCAGCTTGCCTGCGCGATCGCCGCACTGGCGTCGCCTTCCACAAGCAGTGACAGCGGCAATAGCAGTGGCCAGGAGAGCATCGCCACCCAAGCCTGCAACTCAAACACCGGCACATCACGCAGGCGCCGCATCGCGATGACCGAGAAAGCCCCAATAAAAGCAGCGCCCACTCCGAATGCCATGCCATCGATATAGCCCAACACGCGCGGGTCGAAGCTGATCATCATCACCCCGCTAAACGCGAGCGCCATGCCCGCCCAGCGCCGCCAGCCCACCGCCTCGCCCAACAGCACCATGCCCATCAGCGTGGTGAACGGCACACCAAGCTGGCTCGCAATGGCCACCGAAGACAGGTCGTCCGCCACATAGATGCCGGTATAGAAGAGACCGAACTGCAAGCCGCCAGCGCCCATGGCCACAATCGCGATGGTCCCCATTTGCCCTTCATGCCAGCGCAGCAGCGGCAGCAACAGCGCCGCCACCAGCAAAAAACGCAACCCCGTGATGAGCAGCGGCGGTAACTCCGCCATGCCGATGCTGACCGCCACGAGCGACAAGGCCCATACGAACGTAATCAGCACCATGAATGCGAGATCCTGCGCCTTCACGGGCCGCCTCCACTGATCAAGAAAGGGTTAGACGTCCCCACGTTAGCGAGTCTCGCCGCCGGGCTCCACGGCTGAAGCGCGGGCGCCCTGGCGCAAGGCGATGATCAGCACCCCCAAGAGGGTCAACGCGCCCCCCATGAGCAAGCGGCCGGTCACCGGATCCCCCAGCAGCAGCACCGCAAAAATCACCGAAAACACCGGCGACAAGAGGGTCAGCGGGCCTGTCAGGCTCGCTTCATAGCGTTGCAGCAAATAATAAATGCCGCCATGGCCAATCAGGCTGGCGCCGATCACCGTGAAAGCCACCGTTGCCCAGTCGCCCGCGTCGGCTGTCCTCACGGCGTCCCACTGGCCGGTCTCAAACAGAAGGCTCGTCAACCCTAAGGTCGGTGCACTGACCACGGCCACCCAGGCTTGCATCTCGAACGGGCTCACCCCGCGCAGTCGGCGCATTAAAATCATGGCGCCTGCGATGACCACCGCCGCCGCCATCACCAGCACCACACCTGTCAGATCGTCGAAGACCGCCGGGTCGAAACCGATCACCATCACGCCGGCAAAGGCGAGCCCAATGCCCGCCCAGCGTCGCCAGCCCACGCTTTCCCCCAAAAACGCAATCGACAACAGGGTCAGGAAAGGCACGTTGAGCTGGGTGAGGATACCGACCACGGACGCATCAGCGATCATAAGACCGGAAAACATCAACCCGAAATGCAGCGCCCCACCCAGGACAGCGATCGCCAGCACCGTCCCCATGCGCCCCTCATGCAACCGGAGGAAGGGCAACAGCAGCAGGCCCAGCGCCGCGAAGCGCAGGAACGTGAAGAGGAACGGGTCGAATTGTCCAAGTCCGATCTTGGAAATAACGACATTCAGCCCCCAAAGCAGGCAGATGAGGACCATGAAGGCCAAATGCTGCGGCGCCATGGGGTGCTTTCAGAGGCTTCAGGCGAGGACCGGGCGGCTGGCCCGTTGGCGCCGCACGGTCTCATAGGCCGTCGTGATGAGGGCAAGCTTGGCATTTGCCATGAGCACGAATTCTTCCGGCACGCCGCGCGCGACGAGGGCATCCGGGTGATTTTCGCGCACCAAGGCATGATAGGCGCGCTTCAGGTCCGCGTCGGAGACACTGCTTTCAACCCCTAGCACCGCATAGGGATCGGCATTGGGACAGCCCATATGGGTGCAGCGGATACGCTCGAACTCGGCGTCGGAAAAGCCGAAAATCCGTGCCACCGTGGCCAGGAACGCCACTTCGCTGTCGTCCACCGTGCCATCGGCCTTGGCGATGTGGAACAACCCGTCCAGCAGATCTTCCAGCACCGCCGGACAGCCGGACAGCAGCCCCGCAATCTGCTCGGCATAGCTTTCGAACCCGGCCACGTCCTGACGGGCCAGATTGAAGACACGCGCCACATTGCGCTCCTCGCCGGCGGGAATGTGGAAGACCTCGCGAAAGGCGAATTCTTCCTCCGGCGTCACCACACCATCGGCTTTGGCCATCTTGGCCCCGAGGCCAATGACGCCAATGGTGAAGGCCACCTGCTGGCTGAGGGTATAGAGCACGCACGGGTCGCGCTCTTCCTCCGGCACCGCATTGGTTTCACCGGTGATGAAGCCCGCAAGCGCGGTCATGACGGACTCAAAGCTGTCCTGGGCCGCGTCAACGACCCGTTGCATAGTATCCCATAAAGACATGCCCCTATACTGGCACGAAGTCGGTGACGGAAAAACGGCGAAAGTGCTGCCCCGCCCACGGTGCCGACAAAACCATCCGAGAGCGCCTCATGCCCCCTCCCCCCTTGCCTGCCGCTACCCGCTGGGATTTCTGGATCGACCGGGGGGGCACATTCACCGATGTGATCGGCCGAGCGCCGGACGGCGGGCTGCACACCGCGAAACTTCTGTCGGAGAATCCACAGCGGTATGAGGATGCGGCCGTGGAAGGGATCCGCAGGCTGTTGGGTCTGGCGCCGGACGCACCGATCCCGCCGGGACGGGTGGGCGCGGTGAAAATGGGCACCACCGTGGCCACCAATGCGCTTTTGGAGCGCAAGGGCGAGCGCACTCTCCTGATCATCACGCAAGGGCATGGCGATGCCCTCACCATCGGCACTCAACATCGCCCGGACATTTTCGCGCTTGATATCGAGAAGCCGGATCCTCTGCATGCGGGGGTTCTGGAGGTGACGGAGCGGATGGCCGCGGATGGCCGCGTGCTGGTCCCGTTGGACCGGGACCCGCTGCGCGCCGGGCTCGCGCGCGCCTTTGCCCAGGGCTATCGGGTGGCAGCGATCTGCTTTCTGCACGGCGATCGGTATCCAGAGCATGAGCGCCAGGCGGGCGCGCTGGCCGGTGAGGCCGGGTTCAGGCATGTGTCACTCAGCCATGCGGTCAGCCCCTTGATGAAACTGGTTCCCCGCGGCGACACAACGGTGGCCGATGCCTATCTGTCACCGGTGCTGCGGCGCTATGTGGACCGGGTGGCGGCGCGGGTGCAAACGTCGTCACACGATGACAGCGCGCGCTTGTTCTTCATGCAGTCCAATGGCGGGCTGGTGGATGCTGACGGTTTTCAGGGCAAGGACGCGATCCTGTCAGGGCCGGCAGGCGGGGTCGTGGGTATGGCGGAGGTGGCACGGATCGCCGGGCTGGAGCGGGTGATCGGCTTTGACATGGGGGGCACGTCCACGGATGTATCCCATTTCGACGGCACCTATGAGCGTCGTTTCCAGAACGACGTGGCGGGTGTGCGCGTGCGCGCGCCCATGATGCAGATCCATACGGTGGCGGCCGGAGGCGGTTCGCTTTTGCTGTTCGACGGCTCGCGCCTGCGTGTGGGGCCCGACAGTGCCGGCGCCGATCCGGGCCCGGCCTGTTATCGCAAAGGCGGGCCACTTACCGTAACGGACGCCAATGTGATGACGGGCAAGCTCCACCCAGCCTTCTTTCCATCCGTGTTCGGCGCCAATGAAGATCAGCCGCTTGACATCCAGGCGGTGCGCGATGGCTTTACGGCCCTGGCGGGCCAGATGGGCGATGGGCGTTCGGCGGAGGCGCTCGCGGATGGGTTCCTCGCCATTGCCGTGGAAAACATGGCGCTCGCCATCAAAAAGATCTCGGTGGCACGAGGGCGCGATGTGAGCCGCTATGGGCTTGTGTGTTTCGGCGGTGCTGCCGCACAGCATGCGTGCGCGGTGGCGAATGCGCTGGCCATGGAAACTGTCCTGATCCATCCGCTGTCGGGCCTGTTGTCTGCCTACGGAATGGGGCTCGCCGATATCCGCGCCATTCGAGAACAGGGGATCGAGGCCGTTCTGAACACCGACAGCGCGGTGCGGCTGACCGAGGTGAGCGCGACACTGGCCCGCGCCGCCCGGGAGGATGTGGCGCGCCAAGGCGTGGCGGACGCGGCGATCCATACCGTGCGCCGCGTCCATCTGCGCTATCAAGGCACGGACGCGGCCCTGATGGTCGCGGTGGAGGACAATGACGCCCTTGCCGGAGCCTTCGAGGCGGCACACAAAGATCGGTTTGGCTTCACCATGCCGGAAAAGCCGCTGGTCATTGAAGCGGTTTCCGTGGAGGCAGTGGGCGCCGGCGCCAAACCGGCGGAGAGAGATCATCTGCTGACGGACCGTGCGGAGAGCGCTGTACCGGTGGCACAAGACACGCGGATCTATACCGCTGGCGCCTGGCACGAGGCGCGCATCATCAGGCGGGATGCGGTACAGCCCGGCGACCACATTACCGGACCCGCCATTCTCGCCGAACCCCATGCCACGGTCGTCGTTGAGCCGGGCTGGCGTGCACAGATCACGGCCAAAGATCATGTTGTCCTGCGCCGCGTCAGCGCCGAGGCGACAAGGACCGGTTTCACTGCGGCCCATGTTACTGCGGCGCATGATCCTGTGGCCCGTGTTACTGTGGCCCGTGATCCCGTGCGCCTGGAGATCTTCAACAATCTGTTCATGGCGGTGGCGGAGCAAATGGGCGTGGCCCTGGAAAACACCGCCAGTTCCGTCAACATCAAAGAGCGGCTGGATTTTTCCTGTGCCGTCTTTGATCGCCACGGCGCCTTGATCGCCAATGCGCCGCATATTCCGGTCCATCTGGGCAGTATGGGTGAAAGCGTGCGCACGGTGATCACCCGCACACGCGCAACCGTGCGCCCCGGTGACGTCTTTATGCTGAACGATCCCTATCACGGGGGCACGCATCTGCCGGACATCACGGTGGTGACACCGGTCTTCGATCCCCAGGGGCGCGGTCCGCTGTTCTATACGGCAGCGCGGGGGCACCATGCAGATGTGGGCGGCATCACGCCCGGGTCCATGCCCGCCGCCTCCCACGCCATCAGCCAGGAAGGCATTCTGTTTGATACGGTAGCGCTCGTCCAAAACAGCGTCTTTCAGGAAGCGGACATCCGCGCACGCCTGGCCGAAGGGCCCTACCCGGCCCGCAATGTGGACCAGAACATCGCCGACTTGAAAGCGCAGATCGCGGCCTGTGAGCGGGGAGCCCGGGACCTGGCCGCGCTTGTGGCGCAATACGGGCTCGACGTGGTCGAGGCCTATATGGGGCATGTACAGGACAATGCGGAAGAGGCCGTGCGCCGGGTGATCGGCGTGCTGAAGGATGGGGCCTTTACCTATGCCATGGACGACGACCGGCACATCAGCGTGAGCGTGCAGGTAGATCGCAGCGCGGGGCGCGCGCATATTGATTTCACCGGCACCAGTGGGCAAAGCACCACCAATTTCAACGCGCCCCATGCCATTGTGCGCGCCGCTGTGCTGTATGTCTTCCGCTGTCTGGTCGCTGATGCCATTCCGCTCAATGATGGATGCCTGCGACCGCTGGAGATCACCGTGCCGCGGCCAAGCCTGCTGGATCCGGTGCCGCCGGCGGCCGTGGTGGCGGGCAATGTGGAGACAAGTCAGGCGATCACCAACGCGCTGTTTGGTGCATTGGGCGTGCTGGCGGCCGGCCAAGGCACCATGAACAATCTGACGTTCGGCAATGCCCGCCACCAATACTATGAAACTATTTGCGGCGGCGCGGGTGCAAGTGCCCGGCGCGCGGGCGCCAGCGCCGTGCACACCCATATGACCAATTCGCGCCTGACGGACCCGGAAGTTTTGGAATGGCGCTACCCAGTGCTGCTGGAGAGTTTCGGGATCCGGACGGGTTCGGGCGGAGCAGGACGGTGGCGCGGCGGGGATGGAATCATCCGGCGGCTGCGCTTTGAGGAAGCGATGACCGTGTCGCTGCTCTCCGGTCACCGGGCCGTGGCCAATTTCGGGCTCGCCGGTGGCGCACCGGGAGCACTAGGGCGCAATTGGATCGAGCGCACGGACGGGCGCGTGGATCCGCTCGCTGGCTGCGCAGAAGCGGATCTTCAGCCTGGAGATGTGTTGGTGATCGAGACACCGGGCGGCGGCGGGTTTGGACAACCGTGAATTGCTGCACTGCACGACCATGTCGCAATGCAGCAACGATTTGGGGTTTTCTTGCCCGACACTTTGGATCACGCTGCAGGTTCTGAAGCGATAACAATGGGTATCCGACCTCGAATGGATACCCTCGCCTATCGGGCTTCCCAAGCCTGTGTCCCAAACGAATTATGCCGGAGGATCGACCCCCCTCCGGCTTTTTTCGTGGGCCCTATGCAGCGGATGCTGATTCAGGCACGTAGTTGAGAATGGGCGAAAGCCATTTCTCAGCCTGTGCCAGGCTCATGCCTTTGCGCTCGGCATAATCCTCAACCTGGTCCCGCTCGATCTTACCCACGCCGAAATAAGCGGCATCCGGGTGAGCGAAATACAGTCCGCTCACGGAGGCTCCCGGGGTCATGGCGTAACTTTCGGTCAAGGCCACACCGATACGCTCGCGTGCCTCGAGTAACTCAAAGAGTGTGCCCTTTTCGGTGTGATCGGGACAGGCCGGATAGCCAGGCGCCGGACGAATGCCGCGATACTGCTCGGCGATAAGCTGTTCATTGCCGAGCGCCTCGTCCGGGGCGTAGCCCCAATACTCGGTGCGCACCAGCTGATGCAGGCGTTCGGCGAACGCCTCGGCGATACGGTCGGCCAGCGCCTTGAGCATGATAGAGCTGTAGTCATCATTGGCCCGCTCGAACTCGGCCGCGATGCCGTCTTCTTCATGCCCGGCCGTGACCACAAAGCCACCGAGATAATCCGCGAGCCCGCTTTCCTTAGGCGCCAGGAAATCCGCCAGCGCCATATTGGCCCGCCCCTCACGGCGCTCCATCTGCTGGCGCAAAGAGTGCATGCGGGTGCGCACCGTGGCGCGGGTGTCGTCCGTATACACCTCCCAATCATCATAGCCGACAGAATTAACCGGGAAGAACCCCAGCACAGCCTTAGGCGTAAGCCAGCGTTCGTCCACCAAACGGGTCAACATGGCCTGTGCATCAGCGAACAGAGAGCGCGCCGCCTCGCCCACTTTCTCGTCTTCAAGAATGCGGGGGTATTGTCCGTGCAGGTCCCAAGACTGGAAAAAGGGCGTCCAGTCGATGCAGGGCACCAGATCGGCCAAGTCGAACTGATCGAACTGGCGCAGACCTAGAAAACAGGGGCGCGGGGGCACGTAAGACGACCAGTCCGCGGCAAACCGATTGTTCCGGGCCGCGACCAACGGGTGGCGACGCTTCTTCTCGTTTGAGTTGGCGTGACGTTCGGCCATGTCCACGTAAGACGCACGGATATCGGCGCAATAGGCGTCGCGACGCTCCTCCGACAACAGAGCATTCGCCACCCCCACGGCGCGGGAGGCATCGGTGACATAGACGGTCTGGCCAGCCCGGTAATTGGGGTCGATCTTAACGGCCGTGTGCACCTGGCTCGTGGTGGCGCCACCGATCAGGAGCGGAATGTCAAACCCCTGGCGCTCCATCTCGCGGGCCACGCCCACCATTTCGTCCAGGCTCGGCGTGATCAGGCCCGACAGGCCGATGATGTCCACATCGTGCTTGCGGGCTTCCTCCAGGATCGTCTGGGCGGGGACCATCACACCAAGATCAATGACTTCGTAATTGTTACATTGCAGGACAACGCCGACGATATTCTTGCCGATATCGTGCACATCGCCTTTGACCGTGGCCATGAGGATCTTGCCGGCCTTTTCCTGCTGACCGCCCTCGGCCTCCTGCTCCTCTTCCATAAAGGGCAGCAGATAGGCCACGGCGCGTTTCATGACGCGGGCGCTATTGACCACCTGGGGCAGGAACATTTTGCCAGAGCCGAACAGGTCGCCGACCACATTCATTCCGTCCATGAGCGGACCTTCGATGACATGCAGCGGGCGTTCGGCCTTTTGCCGCGCTTCTTCCACGTCGTCTTCCACATAATCGGCAATGCCTTTGACGAGGGCATGTTCGAGGCGCTTCTCCACGGGCCAATCGCGCCAGGCGAGATCTTCTTCGCGGACTTTGCCGCCCTCACCTTTGTATTGCTCGGCTTTCTCCAACAGGCGGTCCGTGGCGTCGGCGCGGCGGTTGAGCAGCACGTCCTCGACGAGCTCTTTCAGCTCGGGCTCGATGTCTTCATACACCGCCAGTTGGCCCGCATTGACGATGCCCATATCCATGCCCGCCTGAATAGCATGATAGAGGAAGGCCGAGTGCATGGCCTCGCGCACCGCCTCATTGCCGCGGAAGGAGAAGGAGATGTTCGATACCCCACCCGAAATATGAGCGTGGGGCAGCGTCTCGCGGATACGCCGCGTGGCGTTGATAAAATCGAGCGCATAGTTGTTGTGCTCTTCAATGCCCGTGGCGACGGCAAAGATGTTGGGATCGAAGATGATGTCTTCGGGTGGAAAACCAACTTCTTCCGTCAGAAGACGATAGGAGCGGTCGCAGATTTCCACCTTGCGTTCTTCGGTATCGGCCTGACCGGTCTCGTCAAAGGCCATGACGATTACGGCGGCGCCGTAGCGGCGCACCAGGCGGGCATGTTCCAGGAACTCCGCCTCGCCTTCCTTGAGGCTGATGGAATTGACAATGGCCTTGCCTTGCACACATTTCAGGCCCGCTTCGATGATCGACCATTTGGAGCTGTCGATCATGATGGGCACGCGGCTGATATCCGGTTCCGCAGCGATGAGGCGCAGGAAGCGCACCATGGCCGCCTCGGAATCGAGCATGCCCTCGTCCATATTGATGTCGATCACCTGGGCGCCGTTCTCCACCTGCTGACGGGCGACCTCAAGCGCGGTGTCGAAATCGTCTTCCTTAATCAGCTTCCGGAAGCGGGCCGAGCCCGTCACATTGGTGCGCTCGCCCACATTCACGAAGCGAATGTCCGGGGTCAGCGTAAAGGGCTCCAGACCCGATAGGCGCATATGGCGCTCAATCTGCGGGATCGGGCGCACGGTCCCCTTACGGGCGACATCGGCAATGGCGGCAATGTGCTCGGGCGTGGTGCCGCAACAGCCGCCGATGATGTTGACAAGGCCTGATTGCATCCACTCGCCGACCAGGCCAGAGGTCTGCTCGGCATCTTCGTCATATTCGCCGAATTCATTGGGCAAACCGGCATTCGGGTGGGCGCTGACATAGGTGTCGGCTATGCGCGACAGTTCGGCCACATAAGGCCGCAGTTCCTCGGCCCCCAATGCGCAATTGAGGCCGATGGCGAAGGGCTTGACATGGCGTACAGAATTCCAAAAGGCTTCCGTCACCTGCCCCGACAGCGTGCGGCCCGAGAGATCGGTGATGGTGCCGGAGACCATGATCGGCAAGGCAATGCCCGTATCCTCGAAAGCCTCTTCAATGCCAAACAGTGCCGCCTTGGCGTTCAGCGTATCAAAGACAGTCTCCACCAGGATGATATCAGCACCACCCTTAATGAGCGCGTTCGTGGCCAGCCGGTAATCGGCACGCAGATCATCAAAGCTCACATTCCGATAACCCGGATCGTTCACATCCGGAGAAATGGAGGCGGTCCGATTGGTGGGGCCAAGGGAACCCGCCACATAGCACAGCCGCCCCGGCGTGGCCGCCTCGGCCGCATCGGCCGCCACACGGGCCAGCCGCGCCCCTTCAAAGTTCAGTTCCTCCACCACATGCTCCAGCGCATAGTCAGCCTGGCTGATGGCGGTGGAGTTGAAGGTGTTGGTTTCGATAATGTCCGCCCCGGCCGCCAGATACTCCGCATGAATATCGTGGATCAGATCGGGTTGGGTCAGGATCAACAGGTCGTTATTGCCCTGCAGCGGATGATTGAAATTGTCGAACCGAACACCGCGATAGGCTTCTTCCGATAGCTTGTGGCGCTGGATCATCGTCCCCATAGCGCCATCGAGCACGAGAATACGGCTCTCCAGAAGGGCAGGCAGTTGGGCGATGCGATGGTCACGAGTGCTCATAGCGGATGGTCTTTCCTGGTCTTGAACCTGGTCTGCGAACGGATCACCGCGCGGGCCTTAGGCCGCCGCACGCTCTGTCGGGCGAATGCCCAACATGTGGCAGATGGCAAACGTCAATTCGGCCCGGTTCAGAGTGTAGAAATGGAACGTCTCCACACCGCGTTCACGCAACTGGACACACAAATCCACCGCCACCGTGGCGGCCACGAGCTTGCGGGTGGCCGGGTCATCGTCCAGCCCATCGAACTGATCGGCGATGGCCGAGGGAATGCTGGCGCCGCAACCGGCGGCCATGCGGGTCAACGCCTTGAAGCTGGTCACAGGCATGATGCCGGGCACGATAGGAATGGTGATGCCAGCGGCACGCACCCGGTCCACGTAACGGGCATAGATGTCGGGATCGAAGAAGAACTGGGTGATGGCTCGGGTCGCGCCATTGTCGATCTTGCGCTTCAGCAGATCGATATCGGCATCGAAAGACGCGGACTCCGGGTGCTTCTCCGGATAACAGCCCACGGAGATTTCAAAGGGCGCAATGGCGCGAATACCCGCGGCAAGATCAGCCGCATTCGCATACCCGCCCGCATGAGGCTCATAGCGCGCACCGATGCCTTCGGGCGGATCCCCCCGCAAGGCCACGATATGGCGCACGCCTGCGTCCCAGTAGTCGCGGATGACGGCGTCGACTTCCTCGCGCGTCGCATTCACGCAGGTGAGATGGGCCGCCGGATGAAGATCCGACTCCTGAACAATGCGCTTGACCGTGCGGTGGGTGCGCTCCCGGGTGGAGCCGCCAGCCCCATAGGTCACGGAGACGAAATCAGGTGCCAGACAGGCGAGCTTTTCAACGGAGGCCCACAGCGTGGATTCCATCTCCTCCGTCTTTGGAGGGAAGAACTCGAAAGAACACGTGAGGGACGAGCCAGTCTCCGGGATGGGGCGCGCGCGCTGCGCGAGAGACTGTGTCATGCGGATACCTCCATGGGTGACGGGGACGGCAAGGTGTGCAGGCTTGCGCCTTTGCGGGCGAGCCAGAGACAAACGGTCAGGCTGGGATCCTCTTGTGCCCCGGCGGAAGCGGCGGGATCGGCCGGATCGGGGAGCTTACGCACGGCCTCAAGCTTGAGCCCGCAGGCGTCGAACCACCCCTCAACCTCCGCATCGGCAAAGCCAAGCCGGCGATGGGCATGGCTTTCGCGCAGGAATTCCAGGGAATGGGCGGCAAAGTCGATGACGGCGACGCGCCCACCGGGACGCAAAATGCGTGCGGCTTCGCCGACCGCGCGGCCCGGGTCGCCCAGAAAATGCAGCACCTGGTGAATGGTGATGAGGTCGGCGGTGGCCGGCGCGAGATTGAGCGCGAAGATATCGCCCTGGCGGACCTGACAATGGCGCAGACCCGCCCGCTCCAACGTCGCACGGGCGAGTGAGAGCATCTCTGGACTAGAGTCCACGCCGATGGCGCGCTTCACCAACCCGCCCAGCACTTCTAACATGCGCCCGGTGCCGGTACCGAAATCCACCAGATGATCGACCGGCGGCTGATCGCTGGGCTGGTCCGGCGCGATGGCGTCCTGGACCAAAGCCATCAAGGCCGCCTCGATTGCCTCTTCCGGCAAGTGCAAGGCCTGGATGCGGCCCCATTCATCGGCATTGGCCCGGAAATAAGCGGCCGCCGCATCAGAGCGATCACGGCGGACCGTCTCCAGTCGCTCGATATCGCTCTGAATGATCGCGTCCGCCTCGGGCAGAAACGACACAAGCGCGGCCGCAAAGGCGCCCATGCCCGGCTCGCCCACTCTCGGCTCAGCGATACGGTAGAAGACCCAGTTCCCCTCCCGGTGGCGGCTCACCAGGCCCGACTCCGCCAGAAGCTTAAGGTGCCGGCTCACGCGCGGCTGGCTCTGGCCCACAATGTGAGTCAGTTCGGTCACGGTCAGCTCGCTGCGCGCCAGGAGCGACAGCAGACGCAATCGCGTCG
This sequence comes from uncultured Alphaproteobacteria bacterium, assembly GCA_964625525.1. Classification (GTDB taxonomy): domain Bacteria; phylum Pseudomonadota; class Alphaproteobacteria; order JAJFIK01; family JAJFIK01; genus CAZVEE01. The sequence goes on from CAZVEE010000083.1 coordinate 13,112, forward strand.
GCTCTCCCGCTGCTCTCAACGCACTCAGCACCTGTTCCATCCTGGTTGTGTCCGCCTGACATTAGGACAGCCTGTTTGGAAGGCTGTTTAGAAGGCTTGCCAAAGGCGCACCGACCCGCCGGGGTCGAAAGCGCCACGTAAGGAGCGGCACATATAAACATATCTTTATGTGCTTAACCAGCGCTATCGTCCGGCAGAGCGATGTCAGCCGCACCTTGATTTGCCCACTGCTCGACGCGATGTGATGCTGCGGTGCGTCGCCTCGCCGGTCCAATTATGGTAGACATGGTGACGGAATCGGGTTGCATGGGGTGTTGAGTGTCATGCGCGACTTTCGCGCGGCGCCTGACAGGCTGGGGTTTTGTGAATGCGCGACTGGGCAGATATCTGGGGTTTTAAAGCGGCACTGGACCGTGGGACATGGCGCTCAGCGGCGATGGCCATGGTGGTCGGGCTGGCTGTTATGGTCAACGCTCCGGCCCTGGCGCAGCAAAACGCTGACGACAGCGTCATGCCGGACGCGGATCTGGAAGCGGAGTTCGAGGATTTCGACGCTGAGTTCGGCGGGCCGCAAACCTTCGCAGAAGACGACGTGAATGACCCATTCGAGGGCATGAACCGCTTCTTCTTCAAAGTGAACAACACCCTCGACCGGTTTTTGCTCAAGCCAGTGGCGCGGGCCTATCGCTGGACGGTGCCGCAGGCGCTGCGCAACGCAGCCAGCAATATCATCAACAATCTGGGCGAGCCCGTCACGTTCGCGAACGACCTCTTTCAAGGAGAGTTCGAGCGCGCCTTGAACACAGGCATGCGCTTTAGTGTGAATTCAACATTCGGCTTCCTGGGCGCCGCTGATCTGGCTCAGGAAATGGGCATGCCCCGCCACACGGAAGATTTCGGCCAGACCCTGGGCGTTTATGGCGTGCCGGAAGGTCCCTATCTGTTCCTGCCGGCGCTTGGCCCGGCGCCACCGCGCGATCTCGTGGGCCGGGTGGTAGACACGGCCATCGATCCGACATTCTGGCTGAACGGCCACATCGCGAGCGACGGTCAAGGGGTGCGTTGGCAGTATGTCGGCGTGACAGCCGGCGCCGTCGGGATCCTTGACGCACGCGCCCGCAACATCGAAGCGCTCGACGAGATTGAGCGCACGTCTATCGACTTCTATGCGACGGTGCGCAGCCTGTACCGGCAATCGCGGAATGGCGCGATCCGGAACGGACGCATTGATCTGGACGATCTGCCCGAGCTGGAAGAATTCGAATAAGAACGTGCGGGCATCACTGTTTCGGACAGGCTGAAGCCCTTGTGGCGTGCCGTGGCCTGTCCGACATGCGGGATGGCGGCATTGGTCTTATTGTTTTACCGCCATCGTGTGTATGCGTACTCCATGGCGGATGACTGATGGCGGGGCCGTGTCCGGACCCTCCTTGTATCAGCTGTCGCTTTGGAGCCACACCAGGACGCCACGGTGCGATCCTCGGGGATTTTTCATTGGATCGCCGCAGGCAAGCAGCGTAGATCCTGGCTCGCCGAGAGCCGGGTTGCCGTCGCGACACCGGTTCGTGTCCGTTCTCTTGGATTGCCGCAGACCTGAGGTCACGATCATGCTCCCCCTTGCCGTCTCTTCCCGTCCTCGCATGCCGCAGCCTGCCGGGGGGGTGACCCGCGCGGGCGTGCTTGCCCTGCTCTTCGCGGCGCTGCTTCTGGTGCTGCCGCTCGCGCCGGCCCATGCTGGTGATGATGCGGCCGCCGAAGGCTTCATCTCCGAACTGGCGACCGAAACGCTCGCGATTCTCTCCGATACGGACCGCTCAGAAGCGGATAAGGAAGGCGCTTTCCGAACGCTGCTGCTGGATAACACCGCGATCGAGCGGTTCGGGCGCAGCGCACTCGGTCAGTACAGCCGCCTGCCGACAGATGCGGAATTCATGGAGTATCTGGACGCGTTGGAAGACTACGCGGTACAGATCCTGACCTCGCAATTCGGCCTGTTCACGGATCACACGGTGACGGTGACCGACTCGACCATCCACGAGCGCACCAACACCACTTATGTGATCGTGCCAACGGATGTGCGCGACCCGAACCGGGCCCTTGTCGCGGTGGTGCAGTGGATCCTGATCCGCGATGCGGCGGAGTACAAGATCTTTGACATTCGGGTGCAGACGCCCGGTGAATCCGCCACCTTTTCGCTCCTGCAAACGCAGCGCGACGAGTTTGCCAATGTGCTGCGCCAGAATGGCCGGACCATGGGGGCGCTGATCACCTATCTGCGCGACGCCACGCGCAATGAGCCGTCGGCCACGAACTGATCACCGAGCCGGTCCTACAGTCACAAGAAAGGCGCGGAGGAGCTCAGTCCCCCGCGCCTTTCTTGGGACGGGACGCCATTGCGTTCAGCGGCTGAAGCGCTTGTACTTGACGCGCTTCGGCGTATCGGCCTCCGGGCCGAGGCGGCGTTTGCGGTCTTCTTCGTAGTCTTGGTAGTTCCCTTCAAACCAGACCACCTGGCTGTCGCCTTC
>CAZVEE010000084.1:0-6693 GCA_964625525.1 uncultured Alphaproteobacteria bacterium
TGATCTTCGAAGAGTTCAAGGGCACCGGCAACTCGGAAATCGTCCTGGACCGGAAAGTGGCGGACAAACGGACGTTCCCGGCCATCGACATCCTCAAATCGGGGACCCGTAAGGAAGAGTTGCTGGTGGAGAAGGCCGATCTGGCCAAGGTCTATGTCCTGCGCCGCATCTTGTCGCCCATGGGCACAGTGGATGCCATCGAATTCCTGATCGACAAATTGCGCCAGACCAAGCGCAACCAGGACTTCTTCGATTCCATGAACACCTGATCGGTGCGTCCAGCGGATCAGCGGATGACATCTTAAAGAAAAAGCCGGGGGAACAGGGTCCACCCGGCTTTCTTGTGCGTGATCCATCCTATGTGAGGCGGATCAGTTTGTTGGTTGCTCCGTGCTGTCCAGCGCAGCACTATCGTCCGTGTCCGCCTCGTCATCCTCGGTCTCTGGTGCCGCATCATCGGGGCGTGCGGGCACGGCGAGCGGCTCATCAAGAGGCAGGCCCCCTTCGGCTACCACGGCCACGGGTTCGTCCGCGTTGACCGCTCCATCTGGACCGATAGGGTCTGCCACCGGTTCAACCATGGTGGCCGTGCCGTCTGCCACCGGCGCAAAACCGAGCAGGCTTGCCACGCTGGGGACGGCCGAGGCAGCGTCGTCCACCGCGTCAGTCGTCGCCGGGGCCATATCGCCGTCAACGGGTGCGGCATCGAAGCCAAAGGCGGCCCGGAGCTGCTCAGCCCGGGCGTCCGGAGATGGCCGGCGGCTGGCTTCCCATGCTTCGATGGGTGCGACCATTTCATCGATATGAGCGGTGACGTCGGCTTGTGCGGGATCATGGGCCTCAATGCCATTGAGCCATTCCGCCAGACGACGGGCGGCGCGACCGCGCTCATTCCCGGTCATGCAGTCCTGGCCGCCCACTGCCGTGGCGGCGTCGGTGCCGTCGATGCCGTAGGCCGACACGAAGCCGGCGTCTGCGATGATCTGGTCACAATGGACGTCGGCCGCGGCTTCGGTCCGGTCTAGGATCGACAAGGCAAAGAGATTGGCGGCGACGCCATCTTCCCGGCCGAGCGTTTCGTTCAAGCTGAGGGCGGCACCGTAACTGGTCCGCGCGCCCTCGAAGTCCTGGGTCAGCTGTTGCTGACGGCCCAAGCGGCCAAGGGCGCGAGCCTCCAATTCGCTCTTGCCCTGGTGGCCGGCCAAACGCGCGGCGCGGTCAAAGGCCACTCGCGCGGCGCCGGACTTGTCCAAACGCTCATAAAGAGAGCCCAGCGCATACCAGATCTGTGGATTGGACGGATCATAAAGGCGCGCCCGCTCATAAAGGGTGAGAGCCCGTTGCGGATCGTCGGTGGCAGAGGCCTCGGCAGCTTTGAGGTACTGATCGGACGACGGGGTGACCGGCACCGGATCGGCGACAACCGGCGCCAGCGGTTCCGGTGTGGCGGCAGGTGTCGGTGGCAGGTCATGTTGGCTTGGCGCATCGAACGCAATGGCATTGGGCGCGGTTTCCGACATGCGGATCATGGCCCGGGCCGCATCCAGTTTCGGAATGCCCGACAGTGCCGTCATTTGCTGCACGCTTTGCTGCATTTGCGGAGAAACGAACAAGGCACTGAGGGACAGTACCAGTCCGGTGGCCACCACAAGGCGTCCCATATGCGGGCGCATCCGTTGCCAAAGGCCGCTGCGCGCATCAACCGGATGGGTCAAGGACCGTACCGCCGGGTGCAGCATGAGCGCCAGGCCCACAATCACCACAGCGACGCTCAGCCAGACTACCAGGGTCCAAGCCCAAGCGGTGAAATACGGCGCGGCCATCGCCGCGACCACATGCATCCAGGCGCCGATTTGATTCATGTCGTTTCCCCCCGGAGACGGGCCGAGTGTTGAAAGATGACGCAGTATGACTCTAACTCGACAGGCGCAAAAGGGGCAGGGGGAATTCCCCCTTCACGCCAGAGCAGATCGTCTCGACCGGTTGACCGTCACACCGAAACCAGGCCAGCGCGGATGGCGTCAGCCCGTTCAAGGAAGACCGTTTCCGTATCAGCCTCTGTGGCGCAGACCAAATAGCCGCCATCGGCCGCCACGCTGCGCTCGATATGGGGCCACATGACATCCGGCCCTTTGGCGGCGCGCCAAGGATCGGCAATGGCCGGATCCATCCGCACCGGGCCGCCGAACCGCTCGGGCCGGGCCCGCGCGCCGTCCCAGATATCCGTATTGAGAAGTCCTGGACATAAGATGGTGGTGGCAATGCCGTCGGCGGCCAGTTCTCCGCGCAGGGCTTCCGCTACGGCAAGTGTGCCGTGCTTCGTCGCCGCGTAGAGGGGAAACGGTCCAGCCGGGGCCCTTAAAGCAGCTGTTGAGGCCGTGATGCCCACATGACATGGGCCGGCCGCAGTATCCAGAAGAGGGCGAAACGCCTGGGCCGTCCAGATGGCGCCCAAGACATTCACCCCATAGGCCCAGGTCACCGCTCGGGGAGAACCGGTGAGAAGGGGCGCGCCCACACCGACACCAGCATTGATCCATAGCAGAGCCAGAGACTCACCACGATTGGCCAGGTCTTGGGCGGCGGCCACACAGGCCTCTCGGTCGCTGACGTCAAAGACAACAGGAAACGCAGCCGCGCCGATATCAGCGGCGACGCGCTCGGCTGCATCGGCCCGAATGTCTTGAACGCAGACACGCAGTCCTGCCGCGGCAAAGCCCCGTGCGAGCATGGCGCCGATCCCGTCCCCGGCGCCCGTCACCAAGGCCAGCCGGCCCGCATAGGCTGTCAGATCAGTCATGGGATCCTCACCAGGTCATGGGCGCCGCGTTCGACCGCTTGGGTCACGCCTTGGCTGGTGAGCTGATCATCATCGGTAATGCTGAAGAAGTCGATGAAGCCGCGCTCGCGATCCCGTCCGGACCGGCGGTGGTAGACCGCAACCGCCAGATTGCGGCCGCTGCGGTCAAAGATGACATCTTCGGGCAGGATCCCCGCCTGATAGAGACGGTCTTGTTCTTTAAGAGCGCCCGTGTCGGGATCCAATGTAAGCAGAGAGACGGAATAGCGTCGGCGCCCTTGCCAGGCAAAGAGCGGTGGTAACTCCGGCAGATAAGTCCGTTCCATATTGATTGTGGCGATCCGGGTCCCGTTGGGACTGATATCAAACCCTTCCGGTGAGCGGCCGACAGGGGCGCTTGAGATGATATCCGGCGCGCTATTATCTGTAGGCGGACGGAGTACGAAGAGCTTCCCCGGGCCTTGTGTGAGCATGAACAAAGTACTGTCCGCCCAATTGACATCTGTGACAATGAAGAAGGACCCGTCGGGCGTCCATTTGCCGACCGCAAGACGCCGTCCCAGATCCACGGATGGGCGGCCCAGTGACGTGACGGCGGTGGGAAGGCCCGCCGCATCCAGGCGAAGGCGGTAAAACTGAATGCGCCGGTTGGCCACGTTTACCGCGAGGGTGACCCCATCCGGGGCGACATGAATTGTCCGGATACGCTGTTCCTGATCATCAGTTTTGAAAGGCGGCTTGAGCGCGAACTGGCGCACCGCCCCGATGCGCCCATCGGCGGTGATCTCGGCCGTGACCAATTCTGCGCCAGGGGTCTCGCTGCCCATCACGACGAAAGAGTGGTTCGTGGCGAACTCCACGGACTGAAGATTAAGACCGATGCCGTCGCGGCTGTCCGTGAGTGTCAACGCGCCGGGATCCACACGGTAAAGGGCGAGACGTGTACCACTGGGAAAGTCCGTGTAGACATTATCATAGGCGTCGATCTCTGCCGGTGGCGGGCCACGAGTTTCAACAACGGCGGCGAACCGTCCTGTATCGGATCGATCGACCACTTGCGGCCAAGAAATCACGGAATTGGAGGCTGGTATAGTGGCCGTGACCGCGCCGTTTTCCAGCAGGGTCAAGGCATCTTGCGCATCCGGCAGCGGCTCCAGCTGACCGTCCGCATAGGCGGTGGCAACCATGTCCGCATCCGAGACCGCTAGAAAAGGCGCATCAAAACGGCCGGGTTGGTTTGCGAGGCCGGGATCATCATTGGCGAAGTCGCCCAAGGCGGCATAAGCCGCCACAATCGCCAGCACAAGACCGGCAAATCCCCATAGGATCCAACGCATGATTGTTGCTCCACCTGACGAAACGAAAATGAACCTTTTCGTTTAGAATGGGAGCGCGCGCGTAAGGTGTCAATCATGACTGTGGATGCGTTTCGACAAAATCGGTCTGCGGCGAAGCGAGTGGCGATTCTCAATGCGGCTTTGGCGCTGTTTCGCCGGGATGGGTTTTCCCGTGCGGTGATGGAGGACATTGCGCGCGAGGCGGAAGTGTCGACGGCGACGCTCTATCGTCACTTTTCGTCGAAAGAGGCCCTGTTCGAAGCGGTGGCGCTCGACAGCCTGGCGGCGATGGAACCAGTGCTTCAGCAGACCGGCGGCGCACCGGCCGAGCGGTTGCGCGACCTGGCGCGAGCCTATGCGCTCTTGTTGGCCCGGCCAGAGACCCGGGGCGTCATTCGGATGCTGATTGCGGAGACGGGTGCTGGCGGGGCGTTGGCTGAGCGCTTCTACGGATCCGTCAAGACGCGAGTCATAGGGGCTTTCGTTTCGGCTTTGGAGGCAGCGGCTGAGGCGGGTGTGGTGCGGTTTGATGGGCCGGGCGAACCCGTGGCTGGCCAGCTTCAAGGCATGATCGAACATGCCACACTGATGCGAGGTCTCATTCTGGGCGATCATGCGCCGGGAGTGGCTGAGCCAGAGGCATTGGCGGATGCGGCTTTAGCGACCTGGCTGGCGCGTTACGGCAGCGCGCCTTAAGGCAAGAGCACGGTCGCGCCCGTGGTTTGACGTGCTTCCAAATCGCGATGGGCTTGAGCGGCGTCGGCCAAGGGATAGGTCTGATCGATACGGATGCTGACCGCGCCCTTGAGGACCATGAAGAACAGATCTTCTGCCGTGCGCCGCAGGTCCTCCGGCGTCATGGTGTAATGAAACAGTGTCGGTCGGGTGAGGAACAAGGAGCCTTTTTGCGCCAGCAGTGCCGGCTCAAAGGCGGGCACGGCGCCCGAGGCATTGCCGAAGCTGACCATGGTGCCCAACGGCGCCAGGCAATCCAACGACATCTCCCACGTGTCTTTGCCGACGCCGTCATAGACCACGGGCACGCCGCGACCGTCGGTGATCTCTTTCACCCGGGCCACCACATCCTCGCTGCGATAGAGAATGGGATAGTCGCAGCCATGGGCTTTGGCCAATGCGGCCTTGTCCTCGGAGCCGACCGTCCCGATGACCGTGGCGCCCAGATGCTTGGCCCACTGGCAGGCGATCAAACCGACGCCGCCGGCAGCCGCGTGAATGAGCACAGTATCGCCAGGCTGCACCACATAGGTCCGGCGCACGAGATATTGCACCGTCATGCCTTTGAGCATGATCGCCGCGGCGGTGCGGTCATCAATGCCGTCGGGTACTTTGGTGATCCGATCGGCTGCGCAAAGGGCTGCTTCGCTGTAGGCACCCAGAGGACCGGTGCCATAAGCGACCCGGTCACCAGGTTTGAGGGTCGTCACGCCATCACCGATGGCCTCGACCACGCCGGCGGCCTCGAGACCCAGACCGCTGGGCAGCGGGACGGGATAAAGGCCAGAGCGATGATAAGTGTCGATGTAGTTCAAGCCCACGGCTGTATGACGCACCAGAACCTGGCCCGGTCCCGGTGCGCCAACCGAGATGTCGCTCCAGGTCATGACGTCCGGGCCGCCGGTGCGGTCGATACGGATGGCTTTGGTCATGGTCGTGCTCCTGAAGCGTGATCTGAATTAGGCCAGATACTGTTTGAAGAATGTGGCGGTCCGCTCATTGGCCAGGGTTGCGGCGCCGGCATCATAGGGGGCGCCGCCGACGCGGGCGAAAGCGTGATCCTGACCGGCATAACTATGGACCGTCACCTGAGCGTGGTCCGCGAGGCCGGCTTTGATTTCGGCTTGGGCGTCGGCCGGGACGAATTCATCGTTCTCGGCAATGTGCAGCATCAGCGGTTTGGTGATGGCGGCCTTCTCATCCAGCTTCGTTTGGATGTTCACACCATAGAAGCTGACCGATGCATCCGCGTCCGTGCGAGCGGCGGTGAGATAGGCAAGCAGACCACCAAGGCAGTATCCTACAGCCCCAACTTTCCCGCTGGACCCCTCCAGTGCGCGCAGTGTGTCGACGGTTGCGCCGATATCGACGAGACCTTTGTCCACGTCAAAGGCATTGAAGAGTTCAAAGGCGCGGCTCCAATCGGCTTCGCTCTGATCGCTCAGCTGGATGCCAGGCTCAAGGCGCCAGAACAGATCCGGACAGAGGGCCAGATATCCTTGCGCCGCGAGATCATCACAAACGCTGCGCATGACCGCGTTCACGCCAAAAATCTCCTGGATCACAACGATGCCTGGGCCTGTGCCTGATGCTGGTTTGGCCAGGTAGCCGCCAAAGGAGCCGTCCGGACCCTTGATGGTGATGTCGCTGGCGCTCATATGCTGATCCTCCTGAATGATGCGATGGGAAAGCGGGACTCCGATGGCCTTGCGGGTGTAAGACGGGCCTCTGGCCATTGGCAGTGGAGAGGTGATCTTAAGACGTGTCGGATCACACATTGCGGCGGGCTGCGCGGGTGTCAATGGCGGCTGTCAATGGCGG
>CAZVEE010000084.1:6793-15540 GCA_964625525.1 uncultured Alphaproteobacteria bacterium
TGTCAATGGCGGCTGTCAATGGCGGGTATCCAAGGCGGGCGTCCAGGGAGTGCCGGCAGATGAAGATGAAGATCGAAATTGACTGCACACCGCAGGAAGCGCGCGCGTTTCTTGGGTTGCCGGATGTGACACCGTTGCATGACGTGATGATGGATCGCATGCGCGGGCAACTCGATCAAAATATGGCGCTGCTCGACCCCGAGACATTGGCCCGGGCCTGGTTTCCTATTGGGGCTCAAGGCATGGAGGCCATGCAGGCCTTTATGATGCGGGCCATGCAGGGTGGCGACCGAGCGCCGGGCAAGGCGCAACGTATGACGACAAAAGACTCGGAAAGCGCGTGACCAGTGACCCGGATCGACTCCACAGGATTGTCTGAGCCCACGATTTTTGCGGTGTCTACGGCGCCGGGGCGTGCGGGGGTTGCCGTGGTTCGGGTGTCAGGGCGTAAAGCAGGCAGCGCGTTGTCCGCGCTCACTGGCCGCGCCGTGCCGCCGCCGCGGCACGCCAGTCTGGCGCGGTTGCGGGATCCGGCCGACGGGACGATCTTAGACGAGGCGCTGTGCCTGTGGTTTCCGGGGCCAGCGAGTTTCACCGGCGAGGATGTGGCGGAGCTGCATGTTCATGGCGGTCGCGCGGTCGTCTCGGCGGTCTTGACGGCCTTGGGGTCCGTACCGGGTCTGATACCCGCTGAGCCGGGTGCATTCACGCGCCGGGCCGTCGCCAATGGGAAGATGGATCTCACCCAGGCCGAGGGCTTGATTGATCTCATTGATGCCGAGACGGATGCGCAACGGCGTCAAGCCCTGCGGCAGAGTGATGGCATGCTGCGCCGTCTTTATGACGGTTGGCATGAGAGTCTGGTGCGAGCGCTGGCCTATGCGGAAGCGGAGATTGATTTCCCCGATGAGGGAGATGTGCCAGACGCGTTGATTACGTCGCTTCGGCCGATCGTTTCGGACGTGTGTGAGCAGATGGCAGGTCATCTGGCCGACGGCCATCGTGGGGAGCGTCTTCGGGATGGCCTTTCGGCTGTTTTGGTTGGTCCCCCGAATGTCGGCAAGTCAACGCTTCTGAATGCATTGGCGCGCCGAGACGTGGCGATCGTGTCGGATGAGGCTGGCACGACCCGAGACGTGCTGGAGGTGTCCTTGGATTTGGGCGGATTTCCAGTGGTTCTGGTGGATACGGCGGGCTTGCGGATGGCGACGGGCGCGATTGAACAAGAAGGCATGCGCCGGGCCCGTGTTCGCGCCGACTCCGCCGATTTGCGGATTGCCGTCGTGGATGGCCGTGATCCTGAGGTCGGCAGGGAGTCTCTGGCGTTGCTGCGTCCTGGTGACTTCGTTTTGGCGAACAAAGCTGATCTGGGGGACGATGCAGCGCCTGCCATGGCAGGAGATCCTAATGTCTCAGCGATTCAACGCCATGCGGTGTCCGCGAAGACAGGGCTTGGGCTGGATCGGTTTCTCGCGGCGTTTGAACAGGCTATCGCGGAGCGCTGGGTGGCATCGGATGTCCCGGTTATGACGCGACTGCGCCATCGTGAAGCCGTGACAAAGGCCTATGACGCTCTTCAACGCAGCATCGAGGCGTCAGACCGGGAGCCGGAATTGGTTGCTGAAGATCTGCGCTTGGCCATGCGGCATCTCGGAATGATTACGGGGCGAGTCGATGTCGATGATTTGCTTGATGTGGTGTTTCGGGATTTCTGTATCGGGAAGTAGTGTTTCACGTGAAACAGGCGCGGTGGAGGTCACGCGGTGTATAGCGCGGTGGAAGGCATGACATGTGTTCTCCTTCCCTGAGGGCCTCTGCTGTATACTCACCGTGGTTTGAACGGGCTGAGATGGTCTAGGGACGGATTATGGATCGGTTTGATGTGATCGTCATCGGTGGCGGGCATGCGGGCTGTGAAGCAGCGGCCGCAGCGGCCCGCATGGGCGCCCAGACGCTTCTCGTGACCCATCGCCTTGGCACCATTGGGGAGATGTCCTGTAATCCCGCCATTGGGGGTTTGGGAAAAGGGCATCTGGTTCGGGAGATCGATGCATTAGATGGCGTTATGGCCCGCGTGGCTGACCAGGCCGGCATTCAGTTTCGGCTCTTGAACCGGCGCAAGGGGCCGGCCGTTCGGGGGCCAAGAGCCCAGGCGGACCGCAAGCTGTATCGCGAGGCGATGCAGACGGAACTGACGCAAACGGCCAATCTCACGCTTATGGCCGCGGCCGTGGAAGATCTGTGTGTGGAAGATGGCCATGTGGCGGGAGTGATCACCGCCAGCGGGGACCGAATTCATGGGCGAACGGTCGTTCTAACCACGGGCACCTTTCTGAAGGGCGTCATTCATATTGGCGACGAGCGCATCCCTGCAGGGCGTGTGGGAGAAAAGCCATCCATTGGCCTTTCTGATCGCCTCTATGGGCTTGGGCTGGCGATGGGCCGTCTGAAGACCGGTACGCCGCCGCGTTTGGATGGCCGAACCATCGCCTGGGCAGAGCTCGAGGAGCAGCCAGGTGATACGCCGCCGGTGCCCTTTTCCTTTCTAACAGACCGGATCACAACGCCCCAAATCCCGTGTCATATCACGCGGACAACGGCAGAAACGCATCGGATCATCGCGGATAATCTTGGGCAATCGGCTGTCTATGCGGGCCGCATTGATGGCAGCGGCCCCCGATATTGCCCCTCAATTGAAGACAAGGTGGTCCGATTTGCGGAGCGGGATAGTCACCAAATCTTCTTGGAACCAGAAGGTCTTGATGATCATACGGTTTACCCGAATGGCATCTCGACATGTTTGCCTGAAGCAACCCAGCACGCCTTTATTGCGACGATTCCAGGTCTTGCGGCGGCGAAGATCATTCGTCCTGGCTATGCGATCGAATATGACTATGTGGACCCGCGGGAGCTCTCGCTGACTCTGGAAGTGAAGGCTCTTCCGGGGCTGTTCCTAGCGGGCCAGATCAATGGAACAACCGGCTATGAAGAGGCAGCCGCGCAAGGGCTTATGGCGGGGTTAAATGCTGCGGCGCAGGTGGCCGGTGCTGACACAATCATTCTGGACCGAGCTCAAGCCTATATCGGGGTGATGATCGATGATCTGGTGATGCGGGGCGTGACCGAGCCGTATCGCATGTTCACCTCGCGGGCCGAGTATCGTCTGACACTCCGCGCTGATAATGCAGACCAGAGACTCACGCCGCTCGGATGCAGCATTGGGTGCGTGGGATCGGCGCGCCAAGCGCATTACGTGGCGAAAGAGCGAGCGCTCCAGGATGCGAGGGCGCTGTTCCAGCGGTGCACCCTCACGCCCAATGAGGCGAGTCGCCACGGTCTCCATGTCAATCGAGACGGTATCCGGCGGACAGCGGGCGAGCTGTTAGCGTATCCGACTATTGGGTTTGAGGATCTTGCCGCGATATGGCCGGAAATGGCTGAGATAGGGCCCGCCGTGCGGGAGCAGATTGAAATCGATGCGCAGTACGCTGGTTATCTGGATCGGCAAGATGCGGACATCATCGCCTTTCGAAAAGATGAGGCGCTCCAGCTGCCGTCGGTGTTGGCCTATGCTGCCATGCCTGGCTTATCCAATGAGCTCAAGGCCAAGTTGGAGGCAACGAAGCCTCAGACATTGGGTCAAGCCGCACGAATTGAGGGGATGACACCGGCGGCGCTCACCTTGCTCCTGGCCCATGCGAAACGCAGTGGCGGGCGGCGGAGTGGGTGAGCGGTATGATCGATCCACCACGCCTGGATCCGGAGACGCGCGATAGGATTCACACGATCACCCGTGTTTCACGTGAAACAGAAGAGCGGTTGCGACTCCTCATAGCAATGCTCTGTCGGTGGCAGTCACGGATCAATCTCATCGGAGCCTCCACGCTCTCGTCTCTCTGGACCCGCCATGTGGTGGATTCGATCCAGATCTGGCCGCATATTCCCGATGACGCGCAGACCGTGACAGATTTTGGGAGCGGTGGCGGGTTTCCCGGCCTCGTTCTTGCAGTTCTTTCAGCGCAATCTCATGGGCCGGTGGTTCATCTGATTGAGAGTGATACTCGCAAGGCGGCGTTCCTGGCGACGGCGGCTCAAGCAACCGGTGCTCGCGCTCTGATTCACGCCAAGCGTATCGAAGAGGTGACCCCCTGGCCGTCCCGGATCATTACGGCTCGCGCTTGTGCAAGCTTGACCACCCTTCTTGAGTGGGCCGAACCATTTGTCATGAATGACACAGAGTGCGTGTTTCTCAAGGGTCGGTCAGCCCTGGATGAATTGACGGCCGCTCAGGAATATTGGACATTTCGCGCTCAATCGCATGCCAGTCTCACAGAACCGTCTAGCCATCTTCTTGTTCTGTCAAAGATCCACCGTGCCGGTGCCTGACAGCCATGGTTTTCAGGAGAAATCCCGTTGAGTGAGTCGCAAACGTCTTCCGGTAGCCGGATTATCGTGATCGCCAATCAGAAGGGCGGCGTTGGCAAGACCACCACTGCCATTAATCTCGGCACCGCGCTCGCCGCTGTCGATCAGAAGACTCTGGTGATTGATCTTGATCCTCAGGGAAATGCCAGCACCGGTCTGGGCATCGGCCGGGCAGACCGCAAGATCACCAGCTATGAGGTTTTGTCCAATCAGGAACCCATCGCCAATGCGGTGATCCAAACCCTGATCCCGAAACTGGCCATCGTGCCGTCAACGGTGGATCTTTCGGGGGCGGAGCTGGAACTGGTCGGTGTGCCACGGCGATCATTTCGTCTGCGAGATGCGATCGAAGCCTTTCTGGCGGAGACGCGCGACTCCGGAGATGATCCATATGATTATGTCCTGATCGATTGTCCGCCGTCTTTGAATCTGCTGACGATCAACGCCATGACGGCGGGCCATGCGGTGCTTGTGCCGCTGCAGTGTGAGTTCTTTGCCCTAGAGGGATTGAGCCAGCTGCTGCGCACCATCGATCTGGTTAAGGGCAGCCTGAATAAGGGGCTGGAGATCCAGGGCGTTGTCCTGACCATGTTTGATCGGCGGAACAATCTCTCCGACCAGGTTGCGTCCGATGTCCGCCAATTTCTGGGTGATAAGGTTTATGAAACGGTGATCCCGCGCAATGTCCGGGTGTCCGAGGCGCCATCCCATGGCAAACCGGCTTTGGTCTATGACTACAAATGCGCTGGCAGTCAGGCCTATATCCGCCTGGCGAAGGAGATCATCAAACGGGAGCGCGCGCTGAAAGCGGCGTAATCCGCGCCTGCGGCATGGAGATAACAGATGGCTGATGAGTCCAAAGCGCGTGGGTTGGGTCGTGGTCTGGAAGCATTGTTGGGCGATGCGGGCCTGACCCCGGCACCTGCCACGCCAGCTGATCCGGCGCCGGCGGCTGACCCGGCGGCCGGGCAACCGGTTCGAGGTGTCCGCGACGTCCCGATTGAGTTTCTCAAGGCCAACCCGCATCAGCCCCGCCGCACATTCGACGAGTCGGATTTGGCGGATCTGTCCGAGTCCATTCGCGAACGCGGCGTGTTACAGCCGATTATCGTGCGCCCCGTCGGGGATAGCGGCACAGAGTACCAAATCGTCGCGGGTGAGCGGCGATGGCGTGCGGCTCAGCGGGCGCAGCGCCATACGGTTCCGGTGATCGTGAAGGATCTGACGGATTCGGAAGTCCTGGAGATCGCGCTGATCGAGAATGTCCAACGGGCGGACTTGAATGCGTTGGAAGAAGCCGCCGGCTATAACGCGCTGATGCAGCGATTTAAATATACCCAGGATCAGCTTTCTAAATTGATCGGGAAGAGCCGCAGCCATGTGGCGAATATGACCCGGTTACTCACTCTTCCGGGTACGGTGCAGGATATGATCAAAGGCGGGCGTTTGTCCGCCGGTCATGCGCGCGCCCTGGTGGGATCGGATGACGCGGAACGCTTGGCTAAGGAGATTGAGGCCAAGGGTTTGAATGTGCGCCAGACGGAAGCGTTGGTGCGCAAGGCAGAGACCGGGGTGACGGAAACCCGCTCTTCGACGACAGTAACCCGTCGTGAGACAGCCAAAGCGCCCGCGGTGGAGAAAGACGCGGACACGCTGGCGCTGGAGCGGAACGTGTCCAATATGCTGGGGCTCACCGTGACCGTGGATCATGATGGTGCTGGTGGCGGCACCGTGCAGATCCAGTATGCGACGTTGGAGCAGCTGGATGATATCTGCCGTCGCCTTGCCCAATCCGCTCACTCGTAGCCCGTCGCCAAGCCGCACCGGGCCATCTGAACCTGGAATGAGCCAGAAAAGTCGTTAGCGGGAGCCGCGGCGCCGTTTCTGACGTTCCGCCCGGCGCGCAAGGCTGAGCAAGGTGCGATGCCCGATCAGCGCATCGGGCAAGCCCGTGGATTTACTCTGGCGTTCCGCCTCGCTCAAGGCCGTGAGCGCGGTTTCCACATCTGGCGGTGACCACAAGCCCAACTGCGCCTTGATACGATCCTGCCGTTTGAAATGAACGGGGGGACGCGCGCGCCGCAGAGTGTCATCAAGGCCCGCGCCAGCAGCGATGGCTGACGTCCACTGGTGCAGGTTCTGGAAATGCAACGCGACACCGCGTAGAAGCGCGGCGGCTGGGAGCCCGGTCTGCAAGGCACGGCCATAGGCGCGATCAAAGTCGTTGAGATCGCCACCCGCGACTTGGTCGGCCAGCATATCCGCGGCGTTGTCCATGTCGGCGGGCAGACAGGCCTCCACATCGTCAAGCGTCACGGTGCCGCCGGATGAGCCCTTATAGAGAGCCAGTTTCTCAATTTCCTGGCGGCTCACGCCCCGGTCGGCGCCGAGGCGCTGGGTCAGGAGATCGAGCGCGGCGGGCTCAATGCCGAGGCCTTCGTCTTTTAGGCTGGCTCGAACCAGACCGGCGATGGCGCGGGCGTCATCGGTATAGCATGGCACGCTGCCCGCATTCGGGGCCTCTTCGGCGGCCTTGCGCAATGCGGATCGCGGTCCGAGATCTCCGGCCTCGATGACCACAAATGCGTCGGGTTTGAGCGCCCCGGCCTCCACGTCTTTCAGAAAGGCCTGCACGATGCGCGCGGCGCCATCGCCGCCAAGGCGCACATGCACCGCCCGGGCTCCAGGCACGAGGGAGAGCGCGGCGGCCTCATCGGCGAGCCGTGCGGGGTCGGCTTTCAAGACGGCTTCGGTCAGGTCACTGGCGCGCAATGGATCTGGCGGGTCACCGCATAGGCGCGTGAGAACCGCGCGGGCCCGCTCTCGCACCAGGCCCTCGTCAGGACCGTAGATAAGCACGGCGGCAATGTGAGATGGCGGGGCGGCGAGGAAGCGGTCGGCGTCGGCGGCCTTGATCTTCATGGTGTTAGTTGGTGCTTTGGCGGTCGCGTTCGGCCCGGTCGAAGAAAATGGCAATGCGGATTTTCACGTCGTCGGCAATATCCTGGGCCGCACGCTCTTCCGCGTCGCGCTGAGCGGACAGCGTCGCGAACTGATTATCCACCACGTTGTATGCGGCGACAGATCGGCTCTTGCCGTTGAACATAACCTCATTCGTTTCGATATCGGTTAGTTCGTACACGGCCACGAGCTGATAGTTGAAGCGTGTGATAGAGGCATCGCGCTCCACGGCGACGCCTTCCCGTTCGTCCCGCAGGCGCACGCGCAGCTCGTATTTCGGCTCGGCGCTGGCGCGGGTGGTGTGCAACCGGTCGATGAGATTGGTGCGCACCAGATAATCCACCCGGTCATTGCGGGTGTTGAGACGGATGCGCGACAGTTCTTCATGGGCGCTGACGCCCGGGGCGTAATCGCCATAAAGCGGCCGGAAGCCACAGCCCGACAGAACGAGCCCGGCGGCAAGGGCGAGGGTGACGGCGGTCAAGGGCCGGCGGATCATGAGGGACACCCTTTTGCTCCCGATCTCACGAGGTTGAGATCACACGACGATATTCACGATCCGCTTGGGCACGACGATGACCTTTTTAGGGGTCTTGCCATCGAGCGCCTTTTGCACCGTGGTACTGGCCAAGGCTACCGCCTCGATGGCGGCCTGGTCCATGGCCAGATCCACTTCGATTTCGCCGCGCCGCTTGCCGTTCACCTGCACCGGCAGGGTGATGCGATCGTCGCGGATCAGGGCCGGGTCGGCGTCGGGCCAGGGGGTCTGGGCAACCCAGGTGGTGTGGCCCAGGCGTTCCCAGGCCTCCTCGGCCAGATGGGGCATCATGGGCGCAATCAGTTGGCTGATGGCTTCGAGCGCTTCACGCCGGGCCCAGGTGGCGCCCGCATCGGACGGGTCGGCCTTTGCGGTGAAGCTGGAGAGTTCGTTGGTGATTTCGTAGAGACGGGCCACGGCCCGATTGAACCGGAACGCGTCGATGTCGTCGGTTACATCGCGAATGGCTTTATGCGTTGCGCGGCGCATGGCTTGCGCCGCCGAGGACAGCTCCGGGACCGGCGTGCCGGGGGCGGGCAGCTGGCCTTGCGCTTCGGTGACCAGGCGCCAGACCCTTTGGGTAAAGCGCCAGGCGCCATCAATGCCGGCTTGGGTCCATTCCACGTCGCGCTCAGGCGGGGTATCGGAGAGTACGAACCATCGCGCTGCATCGGCCCCATACTGATCAACGATGAGATCCAGATCGGCCACGTTCTTTTTGGACTTGGACATTTTTTCAATGGGGCCAACCGTGACAGGTTCGCCATTTCCTCCGTGCACGAAGGGCTTACCGTCAATCCAGTCCAGCTCGTCCGGGCTGCGC
>CAZVEE010000085.1:0-10428 GCA_964625525.1 uncultured Alphaproteobacteria bacterium
GATCGAAGAAAGTGGTGCCGAAATTCCGGTCCGTCAGCAGCATGGTGATGGCGCCCGCCAGCACCGGCAGCGACAGCAGCAGCAGGAAGGCCGTCACCAGAATGGACCAGACAAAGAGCGGCATCTTGTGCAGCGTCATGCCCGGCGCGCGCATGTTGAAGATGGTGGTGATGAAGTTGATCGCGCCCAGGATCGACGAAATCCCCGCGATGTGCAGCGAGAAGATCAGCATGTCCATGGCGGGGCCATCGTGGCCGAGCGTGCTGGACAGGGGCGGATAGAGCACCCAACCACCGCCAAAGCCGTTGAAATTGGCGTATCCCGGAATGAACAAGGACAGGATGAACAGCGCGAAGGACGCCACCAACAGCCAGAACGAAATGTTGTTCAGGCGCGGAAACGCCATATCCGGCGCCCCGATCATGATCGGAATGAAATAGTTGGCGAAGCCGCCGATCATGGCGGGCATCACCATCCAGAAGATCATGATCAAACCGTGCGAGGTGATCAGCACGTTATAAAAGTGCTGCGCGCCGGCCAGGTCGTCGGTGAACATGGTGAGGAAGGTGACGCCCGGCTGTTCCAGCTCGATCCGCATCAGGATCGACATCACGCCCCCGATCAGGCCCGCGATAATCGCGAAACCCAGATACAGCAGGCCGATATCTTTGTGGTTGGTCGAGAACAGCCACCGGCGCCAGAAACCCGGCACGCCGTGATCGTGATCGTCATAGGTGGCTGCGGTAGTGGGCGTCGCCATTCGCTCGGTCCTCGTTCTGCATGCGCGGCCCGGATCGGGTCCGACGCGTCAGTCAGTGTGTCGTCTCACTCATCGGGCCAACGCAGCAGTGCGCGCCGGCCTCCGCATTCAGGATGGGTTGGGCTCATCAGCCGCCAATGCGGCGGATTGATCATCGCCCGCCGGCGGCGTGATGCCCGCCAGCGCCTGTTGCTCAGCCACCCATTGGTCAAATTCTGCCTGGCTCACCGCGCGGATGGCGATGGGCATATAGGCGTGGCGGATACCGCAAATCTCGGAACATTGGCCGTAATACATGCCGGGCGTATCGACCTTGAACCACGTCTGGTTGATCTGTCCGGGCACCGCATCGGTCTTTAGGCCGAAGGCCGGCATAGCGAAGTTGTGGAGCACGTCGGCAGCGGTCACTTCCACCCGCACCACAGACCCCACGGGCACGACCACATCTTCATCCGTGGCGAGCAAGCGAGGCTGAGGATTACCGAAATAGTCGCGGCCCGCTTCGCCCTCCGGCACCATGTTGGCGAAGAAAGAAAAGCCACCATGGTCGGGATATTCATATTCCCAGTTCCACTGGTAGCCGGTGACTTTCAGCGTCATGTCCGCTTCCGGGATCGTCTCGACGTAATAAAGCAAGCGGAAGGACGGCACGCCGATGGTCAGCAGGATCAACACCGGGATGGCGGTCCAGATCACTTCGATCGTGGTGTTGTGCGAAAACTGCGCAGCTTCGGGATTGGCGCTGCGGCGGTAGCGGACGATCACCCAAACAAGGAGCGCCAGCACGAACACGGAAATCGCCGTGATCACCACGAGCAGATAATCATGCAGTGCGTCGATGGCGTCACGCATCGGCGTCGCAGACGGCTGGAAGCCGAGAGCCCAGGGCTCAGGCTGGCCGGTCGCGGCGGCGAACGCGCCATCGGCACCGACAGCAGCGGCCAAGAACATCAGAGCGGCAAGAGCGAAAGTGCGCATCGGTAAAAGGTCCATTCTGGGTCGGCTCTCAGTCAGCGTCAGTGAGCATGAAAACCACCATACGACCATGGTGACGTCAGCTCTCACGATTGGAACGGAGCGGCCGCAAACGCAAGGCCGATCTGACACCGCTCCCCCTCTTAATGCGCGGACCGTAGTGTGTTTCCCGGAACCGGTCCAGATTCCTTTCGCCGCAGCGCGGCGCGGCGTGAGAGCCCCTGTCCGATGGGACTATCAGGCGCCAGTCGCACCGGTCCGCCGGATCATGCTAAGCGCGAGGTGGCTTGCGACATACCCCGACTTTAGCCCACCATCTTCCCAGACGGGGGCGCGAAACGCGCTCTCCCTATGCCAGAGGCGGACAGAATGCCGACAGATGATCTCTTTTTTGCGCGCACCGGTATGGATCGCGCTCGCGTGCAGCACCTGCTCGACGAGACGGTCCAGGGGGCGGATGACGGCGAGCTGTTCTTCGAATACCGCCAGAGCGAAACCCTGGTGTTCGACGACGGCCGGCTGCGCCATGCGAATTTCGACACAATGCAAGGCTTTGGCATGCGCACGGTCGCAGGCGAAGCCACCGGCTATGCGCATTCCTCGGAATTGAGCGAAGCGGCCATTGCCCGCGCAGCGGAAGCAGCAGGCGCGGTGAAGGCGGGCTATGCGGGCACGCTCGCCGGCGGTCCGGCGCGCACCAATGGGGCGCTCTACAGCGATGCCAATCCGCTAGAGGCGGTCGCGTTCCCGGACAAAGTGAAAGTGCTGGAAGCCATCGACAGCTATTTGCGCGGCAAAGACAGCCGGGTGCGCCAGGTATCCTGCTCGGTCGCCAGCGAATGGCAGGCCGTGGAAATTTTGCGCCCGGGCGGTGAGAGCGTGCGGGACGTGCGCCCCCTGGTGCGGCTGAATATCTCGGTTGTCGCGGGCCAGGGCGACCGCCAGGAAACCGGCAGCGCCGGTGGCGGCGGGCGCACGGACCTGACCGCCTATCTGGATCCCGCCGCCTGGCAGGCCCAGGCGGACGAGGCGCTGCGCCAGGCGCTGGTGAACCTTGAGTCGGTGCCGGCGCCGGCGGGCAGCATGGATGTGGTGCTGGGTCCGGGCTGGCCGGGGATCTTGCTGCATGAAGCGGTGGGCCATGGCCTGGAAGGAGACTTCAACCGCAAGCAGACCTCCGCCTTCCACACGCTGGTCGGCGAGCGGGTGGCCTCGCCGGGGGTGACAGTGGTGGACGACGGCACCCTGCCCGGCCGGCGCGGCTCGTTAAGCGTCGATGACGAAGGCACGCCCACCAGCGCGACCGTGTTGATCGAGGACGGCATCTTAAAAGGCTTCATGCAGGATCGGCTCAATGCCCGGCTCATGGGCGTTGCGGCCACCGGCAATGGCCGGCGTGAGTCCTATGCCCACAGCCCCATGCCGCGCATGACCAACACCTACATGCTGGAGGGCCAGCATGATGAGCAAGAGATCATCGGTGCGGTGCAGAATGGCATCTATGCCGTGTCCTTCGGCGGCGGCCAAGTGGATATCACCTCGGGCAAGTTCGTGTTCGCCTGCACCGAGGCCTATCGCATCGAGAACGGCAAACTCGGCGCGCCGCTGAAAGGCGCGACCCTGATCGGCAACGGCCCTGACGCGCTGACCCGGGTACGGATGATCGGCAACCGGATGGAACTCGACCCCGGCATTGGCGTGTGCGGTAAGCAGGGTCAGGGCGTGCCGGTGGGCGTCGGGCAGCCGGCCTTGCTGATCGGCGGACTGACCGTGGGTGGTACGGCGGCCTAGCCCCGCCCCCCCTCAACATACAAAGCCCGTGGGCAGCGCTCACACAATCCACGGGCGGAAAGGGTGCGGATGAGCCAGGATCTCTCCACGGGAGGCAGCCACGCCACGGCGCGGCCGGCACCCCTTTCGCTCGACGCGGCGCCGATCGCGGCACCGGCCTGGGTCGGACGCCTGAGCTGGGCGCTGTGGGAATGGGGGACGACGCCATATGTCATCCTGATCACCATTTATGTGTTCGCCCCTTACTTCAGCAATGTGATCGTTGGTGACCCGGTCCAGGGTCAGGCCCTGTGGGGGTATCTCAACGGCATTGCGGGTATCGCCGTGGCGGTGTGCGCGCCAGCGCTGGGTGCCATCGCCGATACGGGCGGACGGCGCAAGCCCTGGCTCGCGGGCCTGACACTGGGCATGGCCCCAGCGCTGGGCATGCTCTGGTTTGCCATGCCAGGACCGGAAGGGTTGTCGATCGTCACCATTACGGTCCTGATCGCCATTATCTCCGTGTGCTACGAATTCTCCACCATGTTCCACAACGCCATGTTGACGACCGTGGCGTCTGAGAAAGAAGTCGGCCCCCTCTCGGGGCTGGGCTTAGCGCTCGCCAATGCGGGATCGGTGCTGTTGTTGATCGGCATGCTGTGGGGCTTTGCGCTGCCCGGTCAGGTGGACCTGCCCTTCTTGCCGGACGCTCCCCTCTTTGGCCTCGACCCGGCCGCTCATGAGCCCGATCGGTTGGCGGGCCCCTTAGTCGCCGTCTGGGCCGTGGTGTTCACCATCCCCCTCCTGTTGTTCACACCAGATCGCCCGCGCACAGGCATCGGTCCCGGCCAAGCCGTGCGCGACGGGCTTGCCTCTCTCATGACAACGCTGCGGCGGCTGCGCCATTACAGCAATATCGCGCGGTTTCTGCTGGCGCGTATGTTGTTCAATGACGGCAAGACCGCAATCCTGGTGTTCGCCGGGGTGTATGCCTCGGGCATTTTCGGCTGGGGATTGTTGGACCTGCTCATCTATTCCATCTCGCTGTCCGTGTTTGCCATTTTGGGCGGGCTGATCGGGGGCGCGGTGGATCGCTGGACGGGTTCGCGCATAGCATTGCTGATCGCCATTGGCATGACCATGGTGGGGCTAATCGCGCTCGTCTCCATCACGCCGGAGACGATCTTTTTCACGGCCTATGAAGGGCTCGACCAGCCCGTGTGGGACGGACCGTTCCTGAAAACACTGCCGGAGCTGGTGTACATGATGATGGGCTGGACGCTGGCCATGTCCATTACGGCCGCCTATGCAGCGGGCCGCTCTATGCTGGCACGCATCGCGCCCCTGGAACGCATGAGCGAGTTTTTCGGTCTTTATGCATTCTCGGGCAAGGCGACGGCCTTTGTTGGTCCCCTGATGGTTGGCGTCATCACATCGCTGTCCGGCGACCAGCGCATCGGCTTTGCCTCGGTCTTGCTGCTCCTGGGCGCGGGCATGGTGGTGATGATCTGGGTGGATGAGAAGCGCTCGCCCATAGCGGAGTAAGCGGCGAGCGGTGTTCCAGACCCGCCCGCCGGCATGGTTGCGGACACCGCTCAGGAGACCGCTCAGTAATAGGCAAAGTCTCGGAACACCGGATCCACGGAACCGTTCCAAGGACCGTGATAGCGGGCGAGCAGATCCTCGGCCGGGGTGCGCC
Organism: uncultured Alphaproteobacteria bacterium; assembly: GCA_964625525.1. Classification (GTDB taxonomy): domain Bacteria; phylum Pseudomonadota; class Alphaproteobacteria; order JAJFIK01; family JAJFIK01; genus CAZVEE01. Next base: position 5,205 of record CAZVEE010000085.1, read on the forward strand.
CGGTTTCGACGATTTCATCAAGGGCGTCGAGGAAGCCGGTCTCGTTGGGGGATTTGTCAGCACGGCGACGCTCACGCAAGCCCGTGCGGGCGAACGTCAGCACCTCGCGGGCGATGTCATGGACACTCCGCCCCCGGATTTTCGCCTTTAGGCCCTGCGTGGCGACGGCACGGCGCAGGGCCTCGCGTTCTTGCGTGGTCCAGTCCTTGACCACATCCCAGGCCGCATCAAGCGGGCCCTGGGCGTAGAGCAACCCGACCCAAAGCGCGGGCAAGGCGCAGATGCGCGACCAGGGGCCGCCATCGGCACCGCGCACTTCCAGAAAACGCTTGATGCGCGCTTCAGGGAAGATCGTGGTCAGATGATCCGCCCAGTCACTCAAGGACGGCACCTGGCCTTCAAAGCCTTCCAGGCGCCCCTGCAGGAAATCGCGGAAGGATTTGCCCGCCACATCGTGATAGACGCCGTCGCGATAGACGAAATACATGGGCACATCGAGTGCATAGTCGGCATACTGCTCAAAGCCAAAGCCTTCGTCAAAGACGAAAGGCAGCATGCCGGTGCGGTCCGGGTCAGTGTCGGTCCAGACATGGGAGCGATAAGACTGAAAGCCGTTGGGCGCGCCATCAAGGAACGGCGAGTTGGCGAAGAGCGCGGTTGCCACCGGTTGCAGCGCCAGGGCGACTCTCAGCTTGCGGACCATATCGGCTTCGGACGCGAAATCAAGGTTCACCTGGATTGTACAGGTGCGGAACATCATGTCATGGCCCATGCTGCCCTTCTCGGCCATGTAGCGGCGCATGATGCCGTAGCGGCCTTTGGGCATCACCGGTGTCTCGGCGAGCGCCCATTTGGGCGAGGCGCCAAGGCCCACAAAACCAATGCCCAGCTCCCGGCCCACGGTCTCCACCTGATGCAAATGGGTGTGCACCTCGTCGCAGGTCTGGTGGATGTCGTCGAGCGTGGCGCCGGAGAGTTCGAACTGGCCACCGGGCTCCAGACTGACAGAGGCGCCGTTCTGGGACAGGCCCACCAGGGTGTCGCCCTCATAGGTGCCTGTCCAGCCAAAGCGCATAAGGCCTTCCAGCATGGCCCGCACACCGGTCTCGCCTTCATAAGGCAAAGGTGTCAGATCGGCGGTGCGGAAGCCGAATTTCTCGTGCTCCGTTCCGATGGTCCAACGGTCTTTGGGTTTACAGCCGGCCTCTAGATACTCGACGAGTTGCCGGCGGTCTTCGATCGGACCGCCGCCCGATTGTGGGATGGACATGGGACGCTTCCTTGAGCTTTTTGAGGTCGCGTGCAACCGCACTTACTCGAGAGATAGACCGGCCGCTTTGCCCTTACAACCGTCGTGGTCTCGACAGATTAGGCGCGCCAGTCTCCGAGCGCCGCTTGCCATAGGGTCAAGGCCGCAATGGCGGCGGTGTCGGCGCGCATAATGCGCGGCCCGAGAGACACTCGCAAAGCCCCGGGCAGAGCGGCAAGGGCCGCCCGCTCGTCGGGATCAAAACCCCCTTCAGGGCCGATCAGCACCATCCAGGGCGCCGCGCGGGCCTCCTCATCAAGGCCGGCGAACGCCTCCATGGCCGGCGGCACCGCCACCTCACCGGCCCCCGCCTCGTCGCAAAACAAGAGGCGCGCCGGCGCCGTCCCCTCACGCAAAACTGATGCAAGGCGCTCAGCCTGCCACAACCGCGGCACGGTGAGCCGGCCGCATTGCTCGGCCGCTTCGACAGCGTTCGCCGCGAGGCGCTCGCTATTCACACGAGAGACGACGGTCCGGTGGGTGAAGACCGGGCGCAGATGCGCCACGCCCAGTTCGACCGCCTTTTGCACGAGAAAATCGAGACGGGCGCGCTTTACGGGCGCAAACAGCAACGTGAGATCGGGCACGGTGTCCTGAGCGCGGGTCTGCGCCTCCAGACGCAAGACCACGCGGCGCTTGGCGAGGGTCTCGACGCGCGCGCGCCATTCCCCGTCCCGGCCATTGAAGAGCAGCACCGGCGTGCCCGCCTTCACGCGCATAACGCCGGCCAGATAGTGGCTTTGCTCCGGCGCGAGGTCGAGCAGCGCGTCCGCGGCGAGATCCGCCGTCACATGGAGACGGATCTTACCGGTGGCACAGGCGAGCGGCGTGTCGTCATCCTCAACGGTCAAGGCGCACATGCCAGTCCATGAGATTGGCCCAGCCGAGAAAGCTGCGTTCCCAGCCCGGCACCGCCTTGTGGGTGGTGAAGACACGCTCGATGACCGGGAAGACGGCCGGGTCATAGGCCGCCAGGTCAAGCCAGCCCAGCGCCGCAGAGTCGATCACCCAAGGCTCGATTTGGCGTTCCGTGCCGTTGATGTAGTAGTGCACATTGCCCTCTCCATACGCGATGGAAGAGCGCAGCGTGCGGGCCATCTTGCGAAAATCCGCCGGTGTGATGCCCTCAATGCCGCGCTGATGGGCGAGCACGAGGAATTCAATATCCATGGTGGCGTGGCCGAAATCCTGGGCCGGTACTTTGCGCTCCGGCACATAAGGATCGTAGTCCCACACATAGCCGCCATTGACCTCCTTCACATAGTTCATGAAGTAGCCCACCAGACGGCGCGCACGGTCACGATAGACCGGGGTCGGACGATGCTTATCGACCAGCAGAGCGGCGGCGAGCATGGTGGCGGCATGGTTGAACACCACCGGGTTCGACCATTTCCCGCCCTCGCCATTGGAGTAGTAGTAGCTGCCGGGCACGGTGGGGTAGCGGTCGTCGATCCACATGGAGTCGTGGAAGTCGATCACGCGGATCACATACGCCATGGCCTGACGGGCGAAAGGTGCATGGGCGGCGAAGCGGTCGTCGCTTAGCACCAGATCCACATAGAGCATGATGTGATTGGCAATATGCCCATCGATCAGCACTTCGATGCGCATGGGCGGGCGCGCCTCTGGCCCACCGCGATAGAGATGGCGCCAGCCGGGCGCGGCAAGAGTGCGATCGGCGAAGAGTGGGTCAGGACCTTCGTCATAGGGCACGGCCTGAACATCCAATTCGCCGCGGGCGGCGCGGGCCTCGTCGCTGGCTTCCAGCATCAGGTAAGCAAGCTGGCCGGCCTTATCGAGATAAAAGCGCGAGCCGGTCAGACGCGCCATGGTCACATAGGCGCGCAGCCAATAGCCCATATTCCAAGCCAGATCATCGCCGTCCCAGTTGGGGTCATAAGTCTCGAAGGGCGGCTCATCGAGCGGGTAGCGCCCCAGATAGGCGGCATTCCAGCGCTCCACCGAGAACGTATCGAAAGAAGAGAGCGCGGCGGGCACGGAGAAGTCCGGATCACTGACCGTCAGACGCCGGGTCGCGGCCTCGCGCCACCAGGCTTGATTGATCGCCTCAAACCGCAGCTCATAGGTGCCTGGCGGCAGCAGCACATCCTCGAAACTGGTGCGCGGGCTTTCCAGGAGTTCAATGCGGGTGTCGTTGGCAAAGATCTCGACGCGGCGGAAGCTGTCGCCGAGATAGCGGGCATCAATGTCGATGCTCAGGGGCGCGCGGGCGGGCACGGTCTCGGTATCGGGCTGGAGCCCCACGTAAAAGCCTGCCTGCACCGTTTGGGCCGTTGCTGGCGCAAGGCCAGCCCCCAGCAGCAGCCCCGCTGCCATGATGATGCGCATAACCGCGTCCATGATCCCCATCACCTCCTCGCGTCCCTGGACCGGATGCGCACACCCGGCCCGGCCTACACCCCTGCTCCCGCCAGCATCGGGCACTGTGACGGTCCTTGTGCCGTTTCGCAACGGCGCGCAAGGCTAAGGGCATGGCTCAAGGGGGATAGAGACTTGGGGGGGACGGGGTTCATACCGGGGCCCCCCGTCCCGAAAGGCCGTCCGCTCAGTAGGTGTCGTCGGAGACCATGCCGTCGGCATCCGGATTGCCCGCAGCCTCGCCCGTAACAAGGAAGGAACGGATGATCTCGATCGCGTCGGTCACCGCAGCATCGGTTTCCAGCGTGCCATCGGCGACCCCGCTCGCGAGACCCAGAACCGGCATGTAGAGCGCTTCGGGCTCGCCCTGAATGGTGAAGCCGAACCGGTCATGTTCAGACACGATACGGCTCCATTCGGCGCGGATTGCGGCCCAATAGGCGCCCGTGGCGTCCCAGTACGCATCGGCCGGCGCCGGATCATAGCTGTCGTCGCGCACATAGGTGTTCACGCCGATCTCGCGCACCAGATAGCTGGGCTCGGGATCGAGGACGAGCTTGGAGTTGTCCTGCTCGTGCACCCAGCCCGAAGGGGTCAGCGCGTGACGGTTCACGGCCACGACCACGTCATAGTCGTCGCGGGTGGTGGCATCGCGGCGCGGCAGCGGGCGCCAGGACACCGGCGACGTCCAGCTCGACACATTGTTGTCGTGAACCCATGGGGCGAGCGCCGCATAGCGGGGGGCGTCGTCCACCTGATAGACAAGCTGAGCCCACTTCCCGGCCCGCTCTGCCGCGCTCAGCTCCCGCACTTCCCAAGCATTGCGTCCCACGAAGTCCCAAATCGTGGCGGGCTCATAGACCCAGTCCTGGCGCCAGTGCTTGACCACGATGTCTGTGTTCGGGCCCACCAGCAGGGTGTGCTGAAGGCTGATGGAACGGCCCGTATCTTCGATGACGCGGACGACTTCCATGCCGCCGGAGAGCTTGGGCTCTTTCAGCTCATAGCCTTCGGTTAGCGCCACCGTTTCCGTGAAGTTGAAGCTGACCGCATATTCGCCCGTCATGGCCAGGATCGCGGCGCGGTCCTGCTCGAATTGCGGATTGGCGGCTTCGGCCACCGGTGCGGCTGTCGTGGTGCGGGACGACGTCCCGGCCGTGGCATTGGGCTGCTCGATGGGGACGCAAGCCCCCAGGATCGCGGCAGCACCGAGCACGGCTCCCCAAAGTCCGTATCGCATAGCGGGCTCCCCCTGATTGCGAATGCGTTGCAAAATAAGCACGGTCGGGACCCTAGCGACCCGCGTTTCATTTTGCAACGGATTCGCACTTGCATTCGCATGAGCGACCGTTACCTTCGCCACTGTTGCAAGTCATTCTCATTGCTGGGTGCCATGTCACCCAGCCTGCTCAGGGGTCTGAAGTTCATGTCCGTGCATCGTCGCCTGATGGCCACCGCCGCGCCGCTCGTTCTGTTGGCGCTGAGTGCACCGACCGCCGCGCAAGACAGTGCCACCGCGCAAGACAGTGCCACCGC
>CAZVEE010000085.1:10528-14955 GCA_964625525.1 uncultured Alphaproteobacteria bacterium
CCGCGCAAGACAGTGCCACCGCGCAAGACAGTGCCACCGCACAGCGTTTTGACGTTTCGCTGGTCGACACCCTCACCGTCACCGCGACGCGCAATCCCACCGATGTGTTTTCCTATCCGGGCTCGGTTAGCGTGCTGGACCAGGAGGCCATTGAGGACTACGCCACCTCCACCATCGCCGATCTGTTCACGGAAATTCCAGGCATCGCGTTTGGAACCGGCCCCCGGCGCACCGGGAACGTGCCGACGATCCGTGGCATTGAAGGGGAAGGCGTGCTGGTGCTGTTCGACGGCATCCGCCAGGATTTCATCTCCGGCCATGACGGGCGCTTCTTCATCGACCCGGATCTTCTGCGCTCGGTGGAAGTGGTACGCGGCCCGGGCTCGGCCCTTTATGGATCGAGCGCAGTGGGTGGCGTGATCGCCTTCCAGACGCTGAATGCCAATGATGTCCTGTCGGGCGACGAGCAATACGGCGTGCGGCTCAAGGCCGGTTATCAGGACGTGTTCGAGGAATATAGCGCCGGCGCCAGCGTCTTCGCCCGCTCCGCCGATGGCCGGTATGACGGCGTGGCCAGCATCACCTATCGCGATTCCGGCGATATCGAACTGGGCACTGGCGACTCTCTGCAGGCGGATGATGAAATCTATTCGGGCCTGTTGAAAGGCACGGCGCGGATTACCGATGATCTGACCGCCAACCTGACCTGGATCACCTTCAACAATACGGCCGAAGAGCCCAATAACGGCCAAGGCGCCAATGTGGGTGACCTGGTGGAAAAAACCACAAGCAGCAACACCATCCGCGGCAGCCTCGCCTATAACCCGGAAGACAATAACTGGATTAACGCGAACCTGATCGCGTATGGCGCGTTCAACGAGGTGGAAGAAGACGAGCTGGACTCCAACCGCTCCATCAGCCGGGACGTGGAATCCTACGGGATTATTGCGGACAACCGCACCTTGTTCCAACCCAGCGACGACATTTCGGTGCTGTTCACCTATGGCGCGGAATACTACGAGAACGAACAGATCGGGGAAGACAACACCGCTGACGACGGCACGCGCGGCGGGGTGCCGGACGCAGAGTCCAATACGGTCGGCTTGTTCTTCCAGGCCGAGATTTCCGCCAATACGGATTTCGGCACCTGGACGCTGATCCCGGGCGTGCGCTATGACCGCTTTGAAAATGAGGCCGATGGTGGTCCGTCAACGGATGATGATGCCATCTCCCCCCGGATCGGCCTCAGCTATCAGCCGACAGAATGGCTGGTGGTCTATGGGAGCTATGCCGAAGCCTTCCGGGCTCCCTCCTTCAATGAGATCTTTGCGGACGGGGTACACTTTACGATCCCGCTGGGTCCGTTCGTTGAAGCGCCGAACTTCTTTATTCCGAACCCGGACCTGGAGCCGGAAACCTCCAAGACCTTTGAATTCGGCGCGGGCCTAACCTTCGGCGACGTGCTGTTCGGCGGCGACACTATCGCGCTGAAAGGCGGCTACTTCGAATCCGATGTGGAGAACCTCATCGACCTGGACGTGGATTTGGTGGTCTCGCCCTCCTGCTTCGGGCCGGGCATTCCCGGGCCGTGCACCAGCGGCACCAGCCAGAACGTGAACACCCGCAATGCCACGCTCGATGGGGTGGAGATCGAAGCCCAGTATGACGCGCCGCGCTTCTTCCTCACCGGCACCTACGCCTCGATCGACGGGGAGAACCAGGACACGGGCGACTTCGTCGGCATCTTGACACCGAACCGGTTCACCCTGAACGGCGGCATCAAAATTCCGGAAGCAGACTTGCGGGTGGGGGCCCGCGCGGAAATCGCCGAGGACTTCGATAAGGCAAACAATCCGGCCGAGTTCCGCGACAGCTATCAGGTCTATGACATCTATCTGGTCTGGACCCCGTCCTATGCGCCGCTCGACGGCTTCCGTGTCGATTTCGGTGTGGACAATGTCACCGACGCCGAGTTCGAGCGCGTCTTCGCCGGTGTGCCCGAGCCCGGCCGCAATGTGAAAGGCATCGTGCGCTGGGAAGGCACGTTCTGAGACAGCAGCCCCCGAAACACTGCCCTTGGCCGGACGCGCGCCCGCGTGTCTGGCTTTTGCGTGGGGGGCGCTGCCTCTTGCGCTCGCGGCGCGGTTCGGCCAAGCCTGGGGTATGAGCACTCTGCCGACACATCAGGTGGCCGATGCCGGGTCCGGAAACTGGGTAGATCGATATGCCCCGGTGGCTGCCCGCCCCTATTTGCGCCTCGCGCGGTGGGACCGGCCCATTGGCACGTGGCTTTTGCTGTGGCCGTGCTGGTGGAGCGCGGCGCTTGGGGCCCATGCGCAAGGCGCCGCCTGGCCTGACCTTTGGCTGCTGATACTGTTCGCCATCGGCTCCTTGGCCATGCGCGGGGCCGGCTGCACGTACAACGATATTGTGGACCGGGAGATTGACGCCCAAGTGGAGCGCACCCGCTCGCGCCCCCTGCCCAGCGGCCAGGTGAGCGTGCGCGGGGCCTGGGTCTTTCTGGTGCTGCAATGCCTGGCGGGGCTTGGGGTGCTGTTGTCGCTCAACGGCTTTTCGATCCTGTTGGGGCTTGGCTCGCTGGTGCTGGTGGCGGTCTATCCTTTCATGAAGCGGATCACCTTCTGGCCGCAGGCATGGCTGGGGCTCACCTTCAATTGGGGGGCGTTGATGGGCTATGCGGCGGTGACCGGGACTTTGGCTCTGCCGGCGGTGCTGCTCTATGCGGGGGCGGTGCTGTGGACCATTGGCTATGACACCATCTATGCCCACCAGGACAAGGAAGACGACGCGTTGATCGGCGTGAAATCGAGCGCCTTGGCGCTTGGCTATCAGACCCCGGCCTGGCTGGTGCTGTTCTACGGTGGCGCCTGGGGGCTGTTCTACACGGCCGGGAGCCTTTTGGATCTGGGGCTCGGCTTTCAGATCGGCATGGGGCTCGCGGCAGTGCATCTGATCTGGCAGATCCGCACGATGAACGTGGACCGCCCGGCGCTGTGTCTGCGCGTCTTCAAATCGAACCGGGATTTCGGCGCGCTTTTGTTCGCGGCGCTGGTCTTGGGTAAGATAGGGTAACGCGTCGTCGTTGGACGCACCGTCATTGGCCTTGAGGGGGAGCGAGCCCATGGACTCCATCGAGTTGTCGCTGCTGATGCTGATCGTCTACGTGCTGTGGGCGGTTGTGTTGTCGCTGGTCGTGGCCACGTGGCAGATGCGCAGGGTCATGGTGCAGGAGGGCTCGGCCGAGGCAATCACCGCCCAGAATGAAGGCAGCCCGTTCAACCGGGCCCAACGGGCACATTTGAACGCCATGGAGCAGTTGCCGCTGTTCGCGAGTTTGGTGCTGCTTGAAGCCCTGCTCGATACGGGCAGCCCCCTGTTCGGACAATTGACAATGGTGGTGGTGGCCGCGCGGCTGTGCCAGTCGTTTGTGCACTTCTTGCCGCGATTGCGGTCGACAATCGCCGTGGCCTTCATCTTCTTCCTGGTGCAGATGATGATCACCGTGCTCATGGGCGTGGACATTGTCTATGACATTCCGCAGCTCGGCGAAGGACCCGCACCCGGCCTCGACAGTTTCTGAGGCATGGCGCACGATCCTGATGCCTCCGCCGCTCCCGATGCAGCACCTCTTTCTGCCGCGTCCCCCTTCCCCGCCGGCGCCCGCACGCCGGCGGAAATCGCCGCGTTCATCACGGCCAATACGCAGGCGCTGACGCCGCCGCTGGTGCCGGAGCTGCGGCTCCATTTGGCGAGCGAAGTGGTGGCGTTATGGCACTCCACGGAAGACGAGTTGGCGCGCCAGGGCCTGCCGCCGCCATTCTGGGCCTTCGCCTGGGCGGGCGGCCAGGCCATCGCACGCCATGTGCTGGACAACACCGCGCTGGTGGCCGGGCGGCGGGTGCTGGATTTCGCCTGCGGTTCAGGCGTTGCGGGCGTGGCGGCGGCCAAAGCCGGCGCGGCCCAGGTGACAGCGGTGGATGTGGACCCGTTCGCGGCCGTCGCGGCCCGGCTCAATGGTGCTCTTAACGGCGTAGGCCTGACGGCGCTGGAAGAAAATCTGGTGGGGCGGGACGCGCTGGATGTGGACGTGATCCTGGCGGGGGATATCTGCTACGAGCAGCCTCTGGCTGGCCAAGTCGAACGCTGGCTGCGGCGTTTGAGCGGGGCAGGTGTGCTGGTGCTGGTCGGGGATCCGGGCCGTACCTATATGCCGAAGACGGGCATGGAGGCGCTCGCCACCTATCAGGTGGAGACGAGCCGGGAGCTTGAAGATTGCGCGGTGCGACGCACGGGTGTCTGGCGGCTGCTGCCCGAGACGAACACGGCCTGAGCTCAGCACCCATCCGGCCAGCCCCCATACACCGGTGAACAGTAACACCGGCGAACAGGCACAACGGCGAACAGGC
>CAZVEE010000086.1:0-14902 GCA_964625525.1 uncultured Alphaproteobacteria bacterium
TCCGCGAAGGCGGCCGCACCGTCGGCGCCGGCGTCGTCGCCAAAATCATCGAGTAGACCACGACACGTGTTTGAGGGGCGCCGGCGGTGCCGGCGCCCTCTGTATTTTTGGGAACCGGTTCATCCGGCGAGCCCGACAGGATCTGAAGTGCGATGCAGGGACAAACGATCAGAATACGGCTGAAAGCCTTCGATCATCGGGTTCTGGACACCTCGACCCGCGAGATTGTGAACACCGCGAAGCGGACCGGCGCGCAAGTGCGCGGCCCTATTCCGCTGCCGACCCGGATCGAGAAATTCACGGTGCTGCGCTCGCCGCACATCGATAAGAAGAGCCGCGAACAGTTCGAGATGCGCACGCATAAGCGCTTGCTCGACATTGTGGACCCCACGCCGCAAACGGTGGACGCGCTGATGAAGCTCGACCTTGCCGCGGGCGTGGATGTGGAGATCAAACTCTAAGAGCGGGCCGCGCGGCCACGCCGGGAGAAGAACAATGCGATCAGGTGTGATCGTTCAAAAAGTTGGCATGACGCGGGTGTTCACGCCCGAAGGCCGTCACGAGTCCGTGACGGTGCTGCGTCTGGACAGCTGCCAGGTGGTCGCTCAGCGCACGCAAGAGCGCGACGGTTATGTGGCGCTGCAATTGGGCGCGGGCAAAGCCAAGGTCAAGCGGGTCAGCCAGCCCATGCGCGGCCATTTTGCGAAAGCCAAAGTAGAGCCCAAGCGCAAAGTGGCGGAGTTCCGCGTGAGCGCGGACAATGTGATCGATGTGGGCGCTGAATTCACTGCCGAGCACTTCGTGCCGGGCCAGAAGGTGGATGTGGTCGGGACCAGCATTGGTAAAGGCTTTGCCGGTGCCATGAAGCGGCACAATTTCGGCGGTCTGCGGGCCTCTCATGGCGTCTCCATCTCGCACCGCTCACACGGCTCCACGGGGCAGTGTCAGGACCCGGGCAAGGTCTTCAAGGGCAAGAAAATGGCCGGCCATATGGGCGCGGTACGCGTGACGACGCAAAACCTGGAAGTGGTTAAGACCGATCTGGATCGTGGTTTGATCCTGGTGCGCGGTTCGGTGCCGGGCGCGCGCGGGGGCTGGGTGTTGCTGCGCGATGCGGTCAAGCGGCCCATGCATGACGGTGTGCCGATGCCGGGGGCCTTCCGCACATTGGAAGATGTGATGGGCTCGACAGAAACGCCGGCCGATCAGGCGCCGGCGGATGATGCGGCGCCCGCTGCGGAGACGCCCGAGACCGACGCGCCCGCGGCGGACGCACCGGCGAGCGATGAGGCGCCGGCGGGTCAGGACGCCCCCGAGAAGAAGGGTGACGCGGAATGAAACTCGATGTGATGACATTGGACGGGGCCACGTCCGGCTCGATCGATCTTGATGATGCCATTTATGATCTCGATCCGCGTGCGGATATTCTGCATCGCGTGGTGACGTGGCAATTGGCGCGGGCCCGGGCCGGCACGCACAAGTCCAAAGGCCGCCACGAGATTTCGGGCACGTCCAAGAAATTCGTGCGCCAGAAAGGCTCCGGCGGCGCCCGTCACGGCAACCGCAAGGCGCCGCAGTTTCGTGGCGGTGGTAAAGCCCACGGGCCAGTGGTGCGCAGCCATGAAACCGACCTGCCGAAAAAGGTGCGGCGCCTTGGCCTGAAGCTGGCGTTGTCGTCCAAGGCACGCACGGAGTCGCTCATGGTGCTCGACACCGCGAGCCTTGATGCGCCGAAAACGAAGGCCCTGATCGAGAAGCTCGATGCGTTGAAAGTGACTTCGGCGTTGGTGATTGACGGCGCGGCGGTTGATGACAACTTCGCCCGCGCGGCGCGGAATATTCCGCATCTCGACGTGCTGCCGGCACAGGGGCTGAACGTGCGCGACATCCTGCGCCGTCAGACGCTGGTGCTGACCCGCGCGGCCGTTGAACAGATCGAAGCGAGGCTCAAATGACCGAGCTCAAACATTATGACGTGATCCTCGGCCCCGTGATCACCGAAAAGGCGACCATGGCGTCTGAGAACAATCAGGTGCTGTTCCGCGTGGCACTCGACGCCTCGAAGCCAGCGATCCGGGATGCCATTGAGGCGCTGTTCAGCGTCAAGGTGAAAGCGGTGAACACCATCCGCGTCAAGGGCAAGACCAAGCGGTTTCGCGGGCGGCCCGGCCGGCGCAGCGACTTCAAGAAGGCGGTGGTGACCTTGGAAGACGGTCACACCATCGACGTGACGACGGGCCTTTAAGGTTCGGAAGCTGATTTGCCCGCGGATGATCGCGGGCCTTTGAGACGTTCAATCGGGACAAGACCGATGGCACTGAAGACTTACAAACCTATGACGCCCGGCCAGCGCGGTCTCGTGCTGGTGGATCGTTCGGCGTTGCATAAAGGCCGCCCGGAGAAAACCCTGACCGAGGGTTTGACCAAAAAGGGCGGGCGGAACAATTCCGGGCGCATCACCATGCGCCGGCGCGGCGGTGGCCACAAACGGCTCTACCGCATCGTGGATTTCAAGCGCCGTAAATTTGATGTGCCGGCCACCGTGGATCGCATCGAATATGATCCGAACCGGACGGCTTTCATCGCGCTGTTGCACTATGAGGATGGCGACAAGGCCTACATCTTGGCCCCTCAGCGCCTGAAGCAGGGCGACACGGTGATCGCCGGGCAGAAGGTGGACGTGAAGCCGGGCAATGCCATGCCGCTCTCGTCCATGCCCGTGGGGACGATCATCCATAATGTGGAACTGAAGCCTGAAAAGGGCGGTCAGATCGCCCGCGCCGCCGGCACCTATGCCCAGCTTGTGGGCCGGGACGGGGCTTATGCGATTATTCGTCTGTCCTCGGGCGAACAGCGCCTGATCCGCGGGGAATGCATGGCCAGTGTCGGGGCCGTGTCGAACTCCGATCATGCGAACACGAACCTGTCGAAAGCGGGCCGCTCGCGCTGGCTCGGACGCCGTCCGTCCGTGCGCGGCGTGGCCATGAACCCGGTCGACCACCCCCATGGTGGTGGTGAGGGCCGCACCTCGGGCGGGCGCCATCCGGTGACCCCGTGGGGCAAGCCCACCAAAGGCAAGCGCACGCGCTCCAACAAGTCGACCGACAAATACATTCTGCGTTCCCGTCATGAGCGCAAGTCCAAGCGGTAAGGAGAGAGGCCGGTGCCCCGTTCGGTTTGGAAAGGCCCGTTTGTCGATAGCTACCTTTTGAGGAAAGCCGAGAAGGTAGCCTCCAGCGGCCGCAAGGAAGTGATCAAGACCTGGAGCCGTCGCTCGACAGTCATGCCTCAGTTCATTGGGCTGACCTTCGGCGTCTACAACGGCAAGAAATTCGTGCCCGTGCTCGTGAGCGAGGACATGGTGGGCCACAAGCTCGGTGAGTTTTCACCGACGCGCACCTATTACGGCCATATGGCCGACAAGAAGGCGAAGCGGAGATAAGGGCCATGGGGAAAAAGCAAGCAGAGCGCCAGCTGCCCGACAATGCCGCCCAAGCCGTGGGCCGCATGATCCGGACGAGCCCGCAAAAGCTCAACTTGGTTGCGCAGATGATCCGTGGCAAGCGCGTGGAAACCGCGCTGGCGGAACTGACCTTCTCGCCTAAGAAAGTCAGCCGGGATGTGAAGAAGATCCTGCAATCGGCGATCGCCAATGCGGAGAACAACCACAATCTGGATGTGGACCAGCTGGTGGTGGCGGAAGCTTTCGTGGGCAAGAACCTGGTGATGAAGCGGTTTCGGCCGCGGGCGCGGGGCCGCGTGGGGCGCATTCAAAAGCCCTTCAGCGAGCTGACGATCGTCGTGCGCGAACCGCAGGAGGCGGTGTAATGGGACAGAAAGTTAACCCCATCGGGCTGCGGCTCGGCATCAACCGCACCTGGGATTCGCGCTGGTACGCGCCCAAGGCGGAATACGGCAAGCTGGTGCACGAGGATCTGGCGATCCGGGCGTTCTTGCATAAGACGCTGAAGCAGGCGGGCATTTCGCGCATTATCATCGAGCGTCCGCACAAGAAGTGCCGGGTCACGATCTATACAGCGCGTCCGGGTGTGGTGATCGGCAAGAAAGGCGCGGATATCGACAAGCTGCGCAAGAAGCTGGGCCAGTACACGGACAGTGAGGTGTTCCTGAACATCGTTGAGATCCGTAAGCCGGAGATCGACGCGACTTTGGTGGCCGAAAACATTGCTCAGCAGTTGGAGCGTCGGGTCGCGTTCCGCCGCGCCATGAAGCGCTCGTTGCAGTCGGCGATGCGGCTGGGGGCGCTCGGGATTCGGATCGCGTCCGGCGGGCGTCTGGGCGGCGCGGAAATTGCGCGGACGGAAGGGTATCGCGAAGGCCGGGTGCCGCTGCATACCCTGCGCGCGGATATCGACTACGGCACGGCGGAAGCCAAGACCACCTACGGCATCATCGGCATCAAGGTCTGGATCTTCAAAGGCGAGATCATGGAACACGATCCGATGGCCCAGGACCGGCGCATGCAGGAAGCCCAGGAAGGCGGCGGCGGCGGTGGCCGGCGTGACCGGGATCGGGGCGACCGCGGTGATCGGCGCGACCGGGCCTAACGAGGCGCAGAGTCGCGACAGGCAAGGCCGGTGCTAAGACGTAAGGACAAAGGCGATGCTACAGCCAAAACGCACAAAGTTCCGCAAAGCCCATAAAGGCCGCATCAAAGGCATGGCCAAAGGCGGAGCGCTGCTGAATTTCGGTCTGTACGGACTGAAGGCGATGGAGCCCGAGCGGGTCACCGCGCGCCAGATAGAGGCAGCGCGTCGCGCCATCACCCGTCACATGAAACGGGCCGGGCGCGTCTGGATCCGCATCTTCCCGGATGTGCCCGTGTCGCAGAAGCCGACCGAAGTGCGCATGGGTAAGGGGAAGGGCTCGCCGGAATATTGGGCGGCCAAAGTGAAGCCCGGCCGCGTCATGTTCGAGATCGACGGCGTGAGCGAACCGATTGCGCGCGAAGCGCTGCGCCTTGGCGCTATGAAGCTGCCGATCAAGTGCCGCTTCGTGCAGCGCATGACCGACTGAGGGACGGAGAGACCAGGATGAAAGCGACGGATGTCCGCGCCCTGAGCGACGATCAGCTGCTGGAGGAACTCGGCAAGCTGAAGCGGGAGCAGTTCAATCTGCGGTTCCGCAAGGCGACGGGCCAATTGGAGAACACCACGCGCTTCCGCCAGATCCGGCGGGATGTGGCGCGGATCAAAACGATGATGCGCGAGCGTCAGGGCCAGGCGGAGCAAGGCACGCCGAGCCAGGGCGAAGCGAGCGCCGCCGACGCGTAAGCGCGGTCTGTGATGTGAGGAGACAAGCGAGTGCCGAAGCGAATTCTGCAAGGGCGGGTCGTCAGCGACAAGACCGACAAGACCGTGGTGGTGCTGGTGGAACGCCGCTTCACGCACCCGGTGATGAAGAAGACGGTGCGTAAATCGAAGCGCTATCACGCTCATGACCCGGACAACAGCTTCAAGACCGGTGACGAAGTGCGCATTCAAGAATGCCGTCCGCTGTCCAAGCTGAAGACCTGGGAAGTGGTGGGCGCGGTTGGCGCCGACGAATAAGGACACAACCGGCCATGGGGCGGTTGGGCGCCAGGGTCCTTTGAACCCCGAGGCGTGAAAGAGACGGGGCCGGATGAAGGCCCGGTCGCAGGGACCGAATTAGACGAGCCCGCAGCTCAGGAGAGCGCGGCACCAAAGACGGGAGTTGAGCGATGATCCAGATGCAGACGAATTTGGACGTGGCCGATAATTCGGGCGCCCGTCGCGTGCAGTGCATCAAAGTGCTGGGCGGCGCCAAGCGCAAATACGCCCATGTGGGCGACATCATCGTGGTCAGCGTGAAAGATGCCATTCCGCGCGGCCGGGTGAAAAAGGGCGATGTGATGCAGGCGGTCGTGGTGCGCACGGCCAAGGAAATCCGCCGCCCCGATGGCAGTGCCATGCGCTTTGACAGCAATGCGGCAGTGCTGGTGAACAAGCAGGGCGAGCCGGTCGGCACGCGCATCTTCGGCCCCGTGCCGCGTGAGCTGCGCGCCAAGAACCACATGAAGATCATCTCGTTGGCGCCGGAAGTGCTCTGAAACGAGCCGGCGCTCTTCGGGAAGGCAAGGACAGAAGGCCATGACGGTAAAGGTCAGATTCAAAAAGGGCGATCAGGTGCTTGTGCGCACCGGCCGCGATAAAGGCAAAAAGGGCGAGATCCTGAAGATGTTGCCGCGGGAGAACCGCGCCGTCGTTCAGGGTGTCAACGTGGCCACCCGCCACCAGCGCCAGACGCAGCAACAGGAAGGTGGGCTGATCCGCAAGGAACTGTCCATTGACCTGTCCAATCTGGCCCATGTGGACCCCAAAAGCGGCGAGGCCACGCGCGTTGGGTACAAGATGCTGGAAGACGGTCGCAAAGTGCGCTTTGCGAAGAAGTCCGGAGAGGTGATCGATGTCTGAGGATCGCTACATTCCGCGCCTGAAGACGGTGTACGAGCAGGAACTCAAAGCCAAGCTTCAGGAAAAGTTCGCGTACTCGAATGCCATGAAGATTCCGCGCCTGGACAAGGTGGTGTTGAACATGGGCGTTGGCGAAGCCACGCAGGACACGAAGAAAGTGCAGTCGGCTTACGCGGATATGCAGGCCATTGCCGGCCAGAAGCCGGTGGTGACCCGTGCCAAGAAATCCATCGCCGGCTTCAAAGTGCGCGAGAACATGCCGCTGGGTGTGAAAGTCACGCTGCGCCGGGACCGTATGTATGAGTTCATCGACCGTCTGGTCACGATCGCGCTGCCGCGCGTGCGTGACTTCCGGGGGCTGAACGCCAAGAGCTTCGATGGCCGGGGCAATTACGCCATGGGCATCAAGGAGCACATCATCTTCCCCGAGATCAATTACGACAAAGTCGATCAGATCTGGGGCATGGACATCATTGTGTGCACTACCGCGCCGACCAATGACGAAGCGCGGGAACTGCTGAAACTGTTCAAATTTCCGTTCGCGGCGTAAGGCGGCGACGGGCGGTCCACGGGCCGCATGACCACCAAGGGTGGAGGATTGAATGGCCAAGAAAAGTGCCATCGCGAAGAATAAGCGGCGTGAAAAGCTGGCGCAGAAATTCGCCGGCAAGCGCGAGCGGTTGAAGGCTCAGGCCAATGATGAGTCGCTGCCCGTGGAGGAACGGTTTGCCGCGCGGCTGAAACTTGCGAAGTTGCCGCGCAATTCGAACCCGACGCGCATCATGAACCGTTGCGACGTCACCGGTCGTCCGCATGCGTTTTATCGCAAGCTGCGTATGTCGCGGATCGCGCTGCGCGAGTTGGGCAGCAAGGGCTTGGTGCCCGGCCTGGTGAAGTCGAGCTGGTAAGGGGAGCGAGGATCACACCATGACCATGTCCGATCCTTTGGGCGATATGCTCACCCGGATTCGCAATGGCCAGATGCGCCGCAAGTCGAAAGTGGTGACGCCCGCGTCGTCGCTGCGCGAGCGGGTGCTGACGGTGCTGGAGCAAGAAGGCTACATCCGCGGCTATCTGCGGGTGGAGGCCACCGGGGCCAAGCCGGAATTTGAGATCGAGCTCAAATACTATGAAGGCGAGCCGGTAATCTCTGAGATTAAGCGGGTCTCGAAACCGGGCCGACGTGTCTATTCGGCGGTGAAAGATCTGCCGCGGGTGCGCAATGGCCTGGGCATATCGATCTTGTCCACGCCCAAGGGCGTGATGTCGGACGCGGAAGCGCGGACGGAGAATGTGGGCGGCGAGGTGCTGTGCACCGTCTACTGACGGATGCCCGGCCCGCCTGAGCGAGGGCGAGTGGAGAGCCATGTCTCGTATTGGTAAAAATCCGGTCGCGATCCCGAACGGCGTCACGCCGACGGTCTCCGGCCAGAAAGTCTCGGTCAAAGGACCGAAGGGGACGCTGGAGCTGACCCTGGTGGACGATGTGACCGTGTCGCAGGGCGATGATGGTCTGGTGATCGCGCCGGCGGACGACAGCAGCCGGGCGCGCGCCATGTGGGGCATGCAGCGCACTCTGGTGGCCAATATGGTCCACGGGGTGAGCGAAGGCTTCACGAAGGAGCTGGAGCTCAACGGCGTGGGCTATCGCGCCCAGGCGCAGGACCAGAAGTTGCAATTGCAGCTCGGCCTCAGCCATGACGTGGTCTATGACGTGCCCCAAGGCATTCAGGTCACGACCCCGAAGCCGACCCAGGTGTTCGTCACCGGGATCGACAAGCAACTCGTGGGTCAGGTGGCGGCCAATATTCGCCGCTACCGTCCGCCCGAGCCCTACAAGGGCAAAGGCATCAAGTATGTGGACGAATACATCTTCCGGAAGGAAGGCAAGAAGAAATGAGCAAAGGTCTTTCCCTGTTCGATCGGCGCAAGCGGCGCAATCGCTCCAAGCTGCGCAAAGCGGGGGGCGGACGGCCGCGTCTGTCGGTGTTCCGCTCCGCCAATCACATCTACGCCCAGGTTATCGACGATACGACCGGGCGGACCGTGGCGTCTGCTTCGACGGTGGACAAGGAGCTGCGGGACAAGGTCAAGGCCGGCGGCAACTGCGACGCGGCGGCCGAGGTGGGCAAGCTGGTGGCCGCACGGGCCGTGCAGGCGGGCATCAAAGAGGTGGTGTTCGACCGCGGCGCTTATTTGTTCCATGGCCGGGTGAAGACGCTGGCCGAGGCGGCGCGCGAGGGTGGCCTCAACTTCTGACGCCATTCGGGAGCGGATCTATTGGGGCGGGAGCCCCGCCGGAGGCCGGGTTTTGAACGCCGCGCCGGCAGAAGACAAGAAAGGGTAGCGTCGTGGCACGTGGAGACCGGGATCGCGATGATCGCGACAGTGAATTCGTCGATAAGCTCGTTGGCATCAACCGAGTGGCGAAGGTGGTGAAAGGCGGCCGGCGCTTCGGGTTTGCCGCGCTTGTGGTGCTCGGCGACCAGAAAGGCCGTGTAGGCTTTGGTCACGGCAAGGCGCGCGAAGTGCCCGAAGCCATCCGCAAGGCGACCGAATCCGCCAAGCGGGGTCTGATCCGGGTGCCGTTGCGTGAAGGACGGACGTTGCACCACGATATGGAAGGCCGCCATGGCGCGGGTCGGGTGCTGCTGCGCGCTGCACCCCCGGGAACCGGCATCATTGCCGGTGGTCCCATGCGCGCGGTGTTTGAAACACTGGGCGTGCAGGATGTGGTGGCCAAGTCGCTGGGGACGTCGAACCCGTACAACATGGTGCGCGCCACGTTCGATGCGCTGAAAAAGGAAGTGTCGCCACGCCATGTGGCGGCCAAGCGCGGCAAGAAAGTCGCAGAAATCATCGCTCGGCGGAATGAGGCGCAGGGCGAGACCGGGGCCGCTGCCGAGGCGAGCGCGGCGGCGGAAGCCAGCGCGGAATAGGAATTGGCCTGGGGCCTGGATGGCTGTATCCGGGTGTGATGATCTCAGGCTTAGGTGAGAATGGAGAGGCCGATGGCCGACGAGACCAAGAAGGCCGAAGAAGGCGCCGCGACGGCTGACGACGCTGCTCAGGCCGAAAAGCCCGCCGCGAAAAAGGCGGCAGCCAAGAAGACGGCGGCCAAGAAAACCGCGGCTAAAAAGACGGCGGCCAAGACGGCCGCTCCTAAGGTTGAGGCTGACACAGCCGACAAGCCGGTTGAACCGAAGGCGTCCGCTGCGAAAGCCGAGAGCAAGGCCGAGACTGCGCCACGCGGGCGCCGGGAGCGCAAGGCACCCACTGGCAAGACCGTGACAGTGGAGCAAATCGGCAGTGGTATTCGTCGTCCTCAGGACCAGCGGGCGACGCTGGTCGGGCTGGGCCTGAACAAAATGCACCGCCGCCGCACGCTGGAAGATACGCCGGCCGTGCGCGGCATGATCCGCAAAGTGGCGCATCTGGTGCGCATCGTGGATGAAGGGAGCGCGTGATGCAGCTCAACGAACTCGCTGATAATCCCGGTGCTCGCAAACGCCGCATGCGCGTCGGCCGCGGTATCGGCTCGGGTAAGGGTAAGACCGGTGGCCGGGGTGTGAAAGGTCAGAAATCTCGCTCGGGCGTCGCGATCAAAGGGTTTGAAGGCGGCCAGATGCCGCTTCACATGCGCTTGCCCAAGCGCGGCTTTAACAAGCCCAACCGGCTGGCCTTTGCTGAGGTCAATATCGGGCGCTTACAGGCGGCCATTGACGCCAAGCGCCTCGACCCAAGCCAGAAGGTCGATGCCGACGCTCTGATCAAGGCAGGGCTGGTGCGCCGGGAACTGGATGGCGTGCGCCTGCTGGGGCATGGCGAGCTGAGCGTGAAAGTGGATATCGATGTGGCCGGTGCCACCCCGACGGCTGTTGCGGCCGTGGAAAAGGCGGGGGGATCGGTGAGCGTGATCGGGACGGTGCCCGCGCGCAAGCGCAAGGGCGGCACCAACGGACGCAAGGTCAAGGCCGATGCCAGCGCCTAAGGGCGCGTGGCGCCATGGGGCGCGGTGAAAAAAGCCGCGCTCAAGGCGCTGACATGTTGCGGCCCCATGCCAATCTAGGGCTTTATGACCGCTGGCATGGGCGGCGCGGACGGCCCGCTGATCCGATGCCGCCTCAGGACTTCCGGCCGGAGCGTCGCGGGCCCGCCCGCAAGACGCGTCCCGGTCGCCGATATGCAACGGAGTGACGCTCGATGGCCTCAGCCGCCGAACAGCTAGCAGCCAATCTCAACTACTCATCCTTTGCCAAGGCGACCGAGCTTCAAAAGCGCATCTGGTTCACGCTGGGGGCGCTGATCGTCTACCGGATCGGCACCTATATTCCGATCCCGGGCGTGGATCCGGCGGTCTTTGCGAGCGTCTTTGAGCAGCAAGGCATCCTGAACATGGTCAACATGTTCGCGGGCGGTGCTATTGAGCGAATGGCGATCTTCGCGCTCAACATCATGCCGTACATCTCGGCGTCGATCATCATGCAGCTCATGACGACGGTTTCGCCGAAACTGGAACAGCTCAAGAAAGAAGGCGACCAAGGCCGCAAGCAGATCAACCAGTACACCCGGTATCTGACCGTGGTGCTGGCCACGGTGCAGGCCTTCGCGATCGCCAACGGATTTCAGGCCAGCGGCGCCTTGCCGCCGGGCTGGTTCTTTACGGCGAGCACGGTGATCACTCTGGTGGGGGGCACCCTGTTCCTGATGTGGCTTGGCGAGCAGATCACGGCGCGCGGTGTCGGCAACGGGATTTCGCTGATCATTTTCGCCGGCATTGTCGCGGAACTGCCGCGGGCCATGGCGGGCCTTTTGGAGGCCGGACGACTGGGGTCCATCGAGTGGTTCGCGATTGTCGGCATTCTGCTGATGATGATCGCGGTCATTGCGTTTGTGGTTTTCGTGGAACGAGCCCAACGACGCCTCATTGTGCAATATCCCAAGCGACAAATGGGCAACCGCATGTTTGGCGGCGAGACGTCGCACCTGCCCTTGAAGCTCAATACGGCTGGGGTGATTCCGCCGATCTTCGCGTCCTCGCTGTTGCTGCTGCCGATCACGGTGGCAAGCTTCTCGGCGGAGGGCGCGCCGGACTGGCTGACCTACATCACGGCGCTCCTCCAGCGTGGTGCGCCGCTGTACATGGGTCTGTACGCGGCAGGGATTATTTTCTTCTGCTTCTTCTACACGGCCATTGTCTTCAATCCCGAGGACACGGCAGATAATCTGAAGAAGCATGGCGGCTTCATTCCTGGGATTCGGCCCGGTAAACGCACGGCGGAGTACATTGACTATGTGCTGACCCGGCTGACCGTGATTGGGGCGATCTACCTGACCATTGTGTGTTTGCTGCCCGAAGCGCTGCTGTCGCAGAACTCACAAATCCCGGTCTATATCGGTGGAACATCGCTGCTCATCATGGTGACGGTGACCATGGATACCGTTAACCAGGTGCAGAGCCATCTGCTGGCGCACCAATATGAAGGGCTGATCAAGAAGTCGAAGCTGAGGGGGAGCCGCCGATGAGGCTGATACTGCTTGGACCGCCCGGAGCGGGCAAGGGAACGCAGGCCCAGCGGCTAGAGACCAAATACGGCATCAAGCAGCTTTCGACCGGTGACATGTTGCGCGCCGCCGTCGCCGCCGGCACCGATGTGGGCAAGCGCTGCAAAGAGATCATGGACCGGGGCGATCTGGTCCCCGACGAAATCGTGGTGGAGATCATTTCCCAGCGCGTTGACCAGTCCGATTGCGCCAAAGGCTTCATCTTGGATGGCTTCCCGCGCAATGTGCCCCAGGCCGAAGCGCTCGATACCATGCTGAGCCAGAAGGATCTGTCTCTGGATGTGGTGATTGAGATCGTGGTGGACGAAGGCTGCCTTCTGGAGCGCATCGAAACGCGCCGGTCGGAAAACCCAGACAGTGTGCGCGCCGATGATAATGCGGAGACGCTGCGCAAGCGCCTTGGGGTTTATCGAGATCAGACGGCGCCGTTGCTGCCTTATTACCGTGGCCAGGGCAAGCTGACCCAGGTGGACGGGATGCAGTCGATTGATGAGGTGACCACGCAGATTCAGACGGTGGTCGCCCCTTTTGCTTGAAAGCCTTAGGCGAGGCGAGCGGAAGACGGGATTGGCGCTTTGACAGGTCTTGACGGGCGGCGAGGGATTTCTATACTCCCGGCTTCCCGAGTGCGCCGTTTACCGATTTTCGGGGGTACGTGCTGACCGACGCCACATAAGCGTGGCCTGGTTCACGGATCCGGCGCACCGGCGAGGGATCTTTCATCACACGGAACCGAGTCATCGGGCCCGCGTCCGCTCCGGCGGTAGCGATAGAGCGCCTAACACCCTCAAAGCGGGTCGTTGGCGCTGGGGTCCGGGAGCCGGTTCGCTCCGTTGTGCAGATGTGGCCTCCGGCCCGCCTTCTAAGGGCGAGCGGAGCCATTGGGGTTTCAGGAGACGACACGTGGCCCGTATTGCAGGCGTTAATATCCCGACTTCGAAGCGGGTGGTCATTGCGCTGACTTATATTCACGGCATCGGTTCGGCTAAGGCGCAGGAGATCTGCGAAAGGGTCAATATTCCGGCTGCCAAGCGCGTCAATGAACTGTCCGATGCGGAAGTCATCCAGATCCGTGAAACCATCGACCGCGATTACATGGTGGAAGGCGACCTGCGCCGGGAAGTGGCCATGAACATCAAGCGATTGATGGATCTGGGCTGCTATCGGGGCCTGCGCCACCGGCGCGGTCTGCCGGTGCGCGGCCAGCGGACCCACACCAATGCCCGGACCCGCAAAGGGCCCGCTAAGCCCATCGCCGGGAAGAAGAAGTAAGACCGCCGCTGTCGGCTTGACCGGTGTCGGCCAGACAAGACTGTAGATCGGCTAGATCGTAGATTGGATTTTCGCCATGGCTAAAGATCGCGTCCGCATGCGCCGTAAGGAGCGCAAAAATATTTCCTCGGGCGTTGCGCATGTGAATGCGAGCTTCAACAACACCATGATCACCATTGCCGATGCGCAGGGAAATACCATTTCCTGGTGTTCCGCCGGTGCCAAGGGCTTTAAGGGCTCGCGGAAATCAACGCCCTATGCCGCACAGGTGGCCGCCGAAGATGCGGGCCGCAAGGCACAGGAACACGGCATGAAGACCCTGGAAGTGAATGTGAGCGGCCCGGGCTCGGGCCGGGAATCGGCGCTGCGCGCGCTGCAGGCGGTGGGCTTCACCATCACGACCATCCGGGACGTGACGCCGATCGCTCATAATGGTTGCCGGCCGCCCAAGCGGCGCCGGGTGTAACGGATCGCCGGCGCGCCCGGCGGTTATGACGGTTTCGGATCATCCGTCCGGCGGTGCTGTGAAAGGCGCCAAATCGGATCGCCCGACCTTGTTCCTGGCCTGAACGGACAGGGATGCCCCCTAAGGTCGATCGGCGCTCCGGGCACGGACCGAACAGAAAGAAGGTCTGACGTGATCCAGAAAAACTGGCAGGAACTGATTAAGCCGACCAAGCTTCAGATTGAAGCCGGCCACAACGCCGCGCGTTTCGCCACGGTGGTCGCCGAGCCGCTTGAGCGGGGCTTTGGCCTCACGCTTGGCAACGCGCTGCGCCGGGTGCTGCTGTCCTCGCTGCAAGGCGCGGCGGTGACATCGGTGCATATCGATGGGGTGCTGCACGAATTCTCGTCCATTGCTGGCGTGCGCGAGGATGTGACCGACATCGTGCTGAACATCAAGATGATGGCGCTGCGCATGCATGCGGAAGGCCCGCGCCGTCTGTCGCTGAAGGCGGAAGGCCCGGGCGAGGTGACCGCCGGTATGATCACCCAGACTGCGGATGTGGAAGTTCTGAACCCGGAGTTGGTGCTGTGCACGCTCGATGAGGGCGCGGAAATTCGCATGGAGTTCACGGTGGATACGGGCAAGGGATACATCCCGGCCGACCGGAATCGCCCGGAAGACGCGCCCATCGGTCTGATCCCGGTGGATGCGCTCTACAGCCCGGTGCGCCGCGTGTCCTACAAAGTGGAAAACACCCGCGAAGGTCAGTTCCTGGATTACGACAAGCTGACCATGCAGATCGAGACCAATGGCGCGATCACGCCGGAGAATTGCGTCGCCTATGCCGCGCGCATCCTTCAGGATCAGCTGCAGGTCTTCATCAATTTCGAAGAGCCGAGCGAGCACAAGGCCGACGACATGCGGCCGGAGCTGGAATTCAACCCGGCACTTCTGAAGAAGGTGGACGAGCTGGAGCTCTCGGTGCGCTCGGCCAACTGCCTGAAGAACGACAACATCGTTTATATCGGCGATCTGATCCAGAAATCGGAAGCGGAAATGCTCCGCACACCGAATTTCGGTCGCAAATCGCTGAATGAGATCAAGGAAGTGCTGGCGCAGATGGGCCTGCATTTGGGTATGGAAGTGCCGAACTGGCCGCCGG
>CAZVEE010000087.1:0-14572 GCA_964625525.1 uncultured Alphaproteobacteria bacterium
ACGATAATGACGTCCTGGCGTTCAAACAGGCTACGGGTCGCTGAGTGGCGCATCCGATCTATCGCCTCGTTGATCGTGGACTCTTTCTCAATATAGAGGTCCGACCGCGGCACATAGGCTTCTGGCTGGTAGTAGTCGTAATACGATACGAAGTATTAGACGGAATTGTTCGGGAAGAAGGATTTGAACTCGCCATAGAGCTGGGCGGCGAGGGTTTTGTTCGGCGCGAGGATCAGGGCCGGGCGCTGCACCGCCTCGATCACCTTGGCCATGGTGAAGGTTTTGCCCGAGCCGGTGACGCCGAGCAGCACCTGGTCGCGTTCGCCGCCCCGTGCGGCTTCTACCAGGTCCGCGATGGCCTGGGGCTGGTCCCCCTTGGGTTCGAACTCGGACTCTACGCGCAGTTCAATGCCACCCTCGGACTTTTCCGGACGGGCGGGGCGGTGGGGGACCCAGAGGTCCGGTGTGGCCGGCGCTTCGCCGAAACCGGGGGCGTTGTTGTGGGGACTCATGATGCTCGCTGGTGCGCAAGGGGACTGGACCGCAGGGTAATCGGCGGGCTCCATTGGACCCCGCCGACCCTAACCGATTTACTCGGCGAGTTGCGCCTCGGTGGTGATTTCTAGATAGACGGTGTCACCGACGAAACCGGACCAGGGCGGGCTGATCTCGAAATCGCTCCGCTTGACCATGCCGCCCACGGTGAAGCCTACAGTCTGCTTCTCGGCGAACGGGTGGAAGGCGGTTGACTGGAACTCAGCCTTGAGGGTGACGTCCTTGGTCACGCCGGCCATGGTCAGGGCGCCGGTGACATTGGCGGTGGAGTCGCCGGTGCGCTCAACGCTGCTGGACACGAAGGTGATGGTCGGGTTCGCCTCGGCATCAAACACCGCATCGCCGACGAGCTGCTCGTCCAGGTGGTCGGAGATGGTGCTGACGCTCGCGGTGGTGATGGTCACATTCACCGAAGAGCCTTCCACATTGGCCGGATCCAGCACCATGGTGCCTTCCGCCGTGTCAAAGCGGCCCGTAAACCAGGCAAGGCCCATATGGCTGATGGTCCAGTTCACATTCGTGTGAGTAGGATCGATGGTGTAGGTTCCGGCGACAACCTCTGCCGGATCGGTCGTGGTGGTGTCCAGGGACACGTCGTGCGTCATGCCATGGCTGTGGGCCTCGGCAAAGGTGGCTTCCGTGGCGCCGAACAGCGCGGCAGTGGCCACAGTCGCGGCCAGAAGGCTGGTGCGGATCATGAAAAGTCTCCTCGGGTTGGACAGTCCAATGTCCCCCCTCTCGGCCTGACATGTCCGGGGGACAGTGCACTAGGTAAGGGATGCGGACCGACACGCCAATGGGCGCGCGCCGGCTTGTGTGCGCAAGGCCACGCCCTGATAGTGACGACGCGGGATGGTCATGCGGGAGAAACCGATGCGCAGACTGGCGGTGATCGCAGTGGGTGTGGTGGTGCTGGCGGGTGCCGTATTGATGGTACTGGCGCGAGCCGAAAGCATGGTGGAGCGCAGCGTCATCGTGTCGGTGCCGCCGGCCTTTGCCGAGGCTTATCTGCGCAAGGCGGAGATCACGGCCCGGGTGGAGCCCGATTACTACGGCGTGGTGATTACGGTGCAGATCCCGGCGGATGGAGCGTCGGGGGCACTGGATCGCCTTGGGCTGGGCTTGGTCACCGGGGATCCGGGGCTGGCGCTGGAACGGCGGCTGTCACGGCTGCGCGGCACGATGTTGAGCGCGTTCGCAGCACAGGGCGGGCATTTCCAGCCCGAGGGCTGGGGCATTGAGCCCCAGATCGATGGGCCCTGAGCCCCCGCCTCAATCGCAAAACCAACAAGGGGCCGACCGCCACCACCGGGGCGGATGAGCCCGGGAGGGATGGCTATCATGAGCACCAAGACCATGCGCGTCCGCATAGAAGGCTCCGTGCAGGGGGTTGGCTTTCGCGCCTGGGCGGTGAGCCAGGCGCAGGCCCTGAAACTGAATGGCTGGGTGCGCAATCGCACCGACGGCACCGTCGAAATGCTGTTATCCGGCCCGCAAATAGCCGTGGAACGGATGCTATCGCTGTGTGGCCGAGGGCCCGACACGGCGGACGTCACCGATCTTATCATCGCGGACGAGGCGGCGACGCCGGAACCAGGATTTCAATTCCTGCCGACGGAATAAGTCGGCCTGTTGACGAGGGGGAAGACCCATGAAGACCTTGCGCACCATCATTATGGGCCTGGCGGGGCTGATCGCTGTCATCATGCTCGGAGGCTTTCTGCTGCCACGCGTGGTGGAGGTGGATCGCTCCATCACCATTCAAGCACCGGCGGAGGTGGTTTACGCCAATGTCAGCGACTTCCGCCGCTTCAATCTGTGGTCGCCTTGGGCCGCCCATGAGGTGGGGACCGAGTACACATTCACCACGCCGCCCGGCGGGCTGGGCGCCCGCATGACCTGGGAGAGCGAAGACCCCAATGTCGGATCCGGCAGCCAGACCATCGTGGAGGCCACCCCGAACCGGTTCGTCCGGACGGAACTGGATTTCGGGCCCCAGGGCACGGCGCAGGCCACGTTCAGCCTGGTGCCGGTCGGCGCAGATGAGACCCAGGTGACCTGGGCCTTCTCCACCGATCTCGGCTACGATCCGGTGGCGCGCTATATGGGCCTGCTGTTCGACAGCTGGATTGGTGCCGATTACGAAAACGGCTTGGAGCGGCTTAAGATCCTGAGCGAGTCGCGGGCGTCGTAGGCCCTCGAACCTCCCGCCAGCCCGGACGCTCTGGAACGCTGCGCGGCCGCGGCCGGGCCCGCATGGCGGCTGCACAGAGGCCATGGGCCATGGGGTCGTCTTCCATAGTGGGCACACATCCCCCAAGCAGCGCCGGTAAGCCAGGTGTCACCGGGGCAGCCGGCCGAGCCGGCACCGCGCGCGGGCCCGGGCGAGAGGGCGCGGGACGCTGCGCCGCGGCACGATAAATGGCGGGGATCATCACCGGACGGCGGCTGCCTTCGACACGCGGCGGGGACGCCACGACGGACGGGGCCGGAACGGTGCTGCGGATCTTCGACCAACTCAGGTCGAACAGCTTGAGATAACTGTCGAGAGCGCTCACGCGGATCCCGGCGCGCGGGCGGCGCTGGTTGCGCCGGCGCCGTGCCATCATTCCAGGCCCGGCGGGCGGGCGTTTGGGGCCAGCCGGCGCGATCACTTCACCGGAGCCACCCAAAGCCGCCTGCACAGTGCGCAGCTGCATGTGACCTGCAGCCGCCAATCCCGCCACGCAAAGGCAAATCCCTGCCGCAATCAGCCAGCGGCCGAAACCAAGGCGGGGGGCAGCGGGCGAAGCGGTCGCGCGCGAGGCGGCGGCAGCGACGGTGGCGGTTGTGGTGACAGGTGACACAAACATGGCTTCCTCCATGGTGTGAGTGTGAAACCTGTCACGCGCGCGCGCCATCAATCCCGGGCCTCGTTTTTGATAGACCCTGAAGAGAACCACGATGGGGTCTGGGTCGATGGCGCTGTAAAACCGGATTCCCCTGGGCCGGAATGCAGGCTAGCTTGCGGCCAAATTCGCACCGGGACCCGGCCGGGTCCCGCCACGGACCGCCAAGCGGAGGATCCCCCAATGGCCAAGCTTCCCGACCACTTTCTTTCTGAGGCGCTGAACCGGGTTCAGCCCTCGGCCACCATCGCCGTGACCCAGAAGGCCCGCGATCTCAAGGCTCAAGGCCGCGACATTATTGGCCTCGGCGCCGGTGAGCCGGATTTCGATACGCCGGACAACATCAAGAAAGCCGCCATTGCCGCCATCGAGCGCGGCGAGACGAAATACACCGCCGTTGACGGCATCGCAGAGCTGAAACAGGCGATCGTCGACAAGTTCAAGCGCGATAACGACCTCACCTATATCCCGTCGCAGATTACGGTGGCGCCGGGCGGCAAGCCCATCATCTTCAACGCCATGGTTGCGACCCTGAATCCGGGCGATGAGGTGATCATCCCGACGCCTTACTGGGTGTCTTATCCGGATATTGTGCTGCTGGGCGGCGGCACGCCGGTCTTCGCTGCAACGAGCTTGGAAGACCGCTTCAAGCTGCGCCCGGAGGTGCTGGAAGCGACGATCACGCCCAAGACCAAATGGCTGATCCTGAATTCCCCCTCCAACCCGTCCGGTGCGGCCTATACCCATGATGAGCTGAAAGCGCTGACGGATGTGCTGATGCGCCATCCGCATGTCTGGGTGCTGACGGACGATATGTACGAGAAAATCGTCTATGACGACTTCCAATTCGCCACGCCTGCGCAGGTGGAGCCGGGCTTGTACGAGCGGACGCTGACCATGAACGGCGCCTCCAAGGCGTTCTCCATGACCGGGTGGCGTATCGGCTTTGCCGGTGGGCCGGAGCCACTGATCAAAGCCATGGCGAAGCTGCAAAGTCAGTCCACGTCTAACCCGACCTCCATTAGCCAGTGGGCGGTGGTCGAGGCGTTGAACGGCCCGCAGGATTATCTGGCCGACCGTAATCGCGCCTTCAAGGAGCGCCGCGACATGGTGGTGCGTATGCTGAATGATGCCGCCGGCATCACCTGTCCGACGCCGGAAGGGGCGTTCTATGTCTACCCTTCCTGTGAAGGGTGCATCGGTAAGACGAGCCCGAGCGGCAAGGTCATTGAGACCGATGAGGACTTCGCGGCGGAACTGCTGGACGCGGAAGGCGTTGCGGTGGTGTTCGGCGGAGCGTTTGGCCTGTCGCCGTTCTTCCGTATCTCCTATGCGACCTCCAACGAGGCGCTGGAGGAGGCGTGCAAGCGCATTCAGCGGTTCACGGCGTCGCTGACCTAAGTCAGCGCCCGAACCGCCGTCAAACTGTCGCACCTGAGAGACAAAAGGCGTGCCATCCGGCGCGCCTTTTGTCTGCTCGACCCCCGCGCGGATATTTTAGAACAATTCTAAAATGGGGTTGTCTGAGCTTGAGCGGCACATAAGTGATAGGGGGTCTAGCAAGGTGTAGGGCGCGCATCCCCGCTGCGCCGGATCATGGTCTTATGGTCCAGCTGCGCGGTGAGGTGAGAGCCTGTCGGTCATACTTTGGAAAGGAGACCACCATGAGCATTGATATCGGACTTGAAGATAATCAGCGTAAGGAAATCGCGGCCAGTCTGGCGAAAGTGCTCGCCAATACGCAGGCGCTGTACCAAAAGACGCATGGCTATCACTGGAATGTTACCGGTCCGCAGTTTCAGACACTGCATGTGATGTTCGAGGGGCAATACACGCAGCTTTTCACCGCACTGGATGAGTTGGCTGAGCGGATCCGCGCCCTTGGCGTCCATGCACCGGGGAGCCGAAAGGAGCTGGCGGCGCTGGCCGATCTTGGCGATGATGCCGGTGTCCCGGATGCGACCACGATGGTGGCCAATCTGCTGGGTGACCACGAAACGGTGATCAAACACCTGCGCGGTGTGATCAGTCAGGCGGCCGAAGCGGGTGACGAAGGCACCGCCGACATGCTCACCGCGCGCATTGAAGAGCACGAAAAAACGGCCTGGATGCTGCGCAGCATGTTGGCTTAAGGCCAAGCAGGCCAAATCGTCACGCACCCGTGACCGTGTTGTGCGGTCACGGGCTTCTTTGTGCCTTTATCCTGCGCGTATTAGCATCTGAAGGCGACCGGGCGACAGACGCCGGGGGCACGCCAGGCCGAGCAGGGGAGGCAGCCATGTGGATCAGCAAGCGGCGCGGATGGGAGATCCCGGAGCGCGAGGCGACACCGGAAGATCTGTTTGTGAACCGACGCCGGCTGCTCGGCGCGGGCTTAGGGCTTCTTGCCGCGCCCATGGCCGGCAGTCTGCTCGGGGCGAGCGCTGCGCGGGCGCAAGAGAGTGATGATCCGACGGCAGATCTCTATCCGGCTGCACGCAATGAGCGTTATGTCTTGGACCGGGACGTGACGGATGAAGCCGTCAGTTCCACCTATAACAATTTCTACGAATTCGGCTCATCCAAGCGGATTTCACGGGCGGCCCAGCGGCTGAAGACGCGCCCCTGGACGGTCACGTTTGATGGCCTAGTGGAAGAAGAGCGCATGGTCGATATCGACTCGCTTATCCGGGCCATGCCGCTGGAGGAGCGGCTTTATCGTTTGCGTTGTGTGGAAGCCTGGGCGATGGCCGTGCCGTGGACGGGCTTTCCGCTGGCAGCACTGGTGGATATGGCGCGTCCATTGTCCTCGGCGCAGTATGTGCGCATGGAGACCTTTTTTGACACCTCTGTCGCGCCGCAGCAGCGCGCGCCCTGGTACCCCTGGCCTTATACGGAAGGGCTGACCATGGCGGAGGCCACCAATGAGCTGGCATTCATGGTCACCGGCGCTTACGGAAAGCCACTGGCCAAGCAGTTCGGCGCGCCGCTGCGCTTGGCAGTGCCCTGGAAATATGGGTTTAAATCCATCAAGTCGGTCGTGCGCTTTACGTTTACGGCGGAGCGGCCCGTGAGTTTCTGGGAGAATATTCAGGGCTCGGAATACGGCTTTTGGGCCAATGTGAACCCGGACGTGCCCCATCCCCGCTGGTCCCAAGCCACCGAGCGGCTGATCGGATCGGAAGAGCGGGTGCCGACGCAGATATATAACGGCTATGGAGATTTCGTAGCTGATCTGTACACCGATCTTCAAGATCAGGTGCTGTACCGATAGGAGCGGGGATGAGCGCGCAGAGGGGGCGACCCGACCTCGTCATTTTTGATTGTGATGGGGTGCTGGTGGACACCGAACCTTTGGCGGAACGGGCCATGGGGGAGGCGCTTGCGGAAATCGGCATGGCGATGAGCCGGGACGACATGCGCCAGCGCTTTCGCGGCCTGTCCATGACCAGCGTCGCAAAGGTGCTCGAGGAGTTGCGCGGCGCGCCGCTGCCCGAGGGCTGGATAGAGTCCTTGAAAGAGCGGGATTTCGCCCTGTTTGCGCGGGAACTGGAGGCTGTTCCAGGCGTTGCGGCGCTGGTGCAGCAGCTGCGCGGGCAGGGGCTTGCTTATTGCGTGGCATCCTCGGGCAGCACGGAGAAGATGCGCTTCACGCTCGGTCATACCGGGCTGCTGCCATTCTTTGACAACGTGTTGTTCAGTGCCAGCATGGTGGCACGCGGCAAGCCGTTTCCCGATTTGTTTCTATTCGCGGCCGAGCATATGGGGGCCGCCCCCGGCGCATGCGTGGTGATCGAGGACAGTGTGCACGGCACCACGGCGGGCGTGGCGGCCGGTATGCGGGTGCTGTCCTATGCGGGCGCGGCTGACGCGGATCAAGAGGCCTTGGCGCAGGCGGGGGGAACCGTGTTCACGGCCATGGATCAGGTGCCCGCGCTGTTGCAGATATGAGCCCGGGCCAGCCGGCAAAGGCCCTTAAAATGCGGCCTTAGAGCACCCACGCGGTGCGCACCATCAAAAAAAGGGCCGGGCGCTGAGGCCCGGCCAAGTCATATTATGGGAGGTGCCACGCCGGGGGAAGGTGCGGCACATGCCGTCAAGGGGAACGGCTTCGGATGCAGCGGGCGCCTTGGGGAAACGACCGCCTGCTGATTACCTAACAATGCAACTCTTAATATTCAATGACCGGGCATGCATGAAACCCATGCGCGGGCTGCATGTCTTGTTTCCGCCATCGCACCGTCACGGGGGTGTCAAGAAATGGCGGCGTCAATAAATCCACTCGCGGGTCCGCTCCAGCACAAAGTCGCGGAAGACACCAACACGTTTGGAATGGCGCAACTCTTCCGCATACACGAAATGAGTGTCGAAGGTGGGGCCGTCCAGACCCGGTAACAGACGCACCAGACGCGGATTGCTGGCGCACAGATAATCCGGAAGCGCCGCGATGCCC
This sequence comes from uncultured Alphaproteobacteria bacterium, assembly GCA_964625525.1. Lineage (GTDB taxonomy): Bacteria > Pseudomonadota > Alphaproteobacteria > JAJFIK01 > JAJFIK01 > CAZVEE01. Next base: position 7,876 of record CAZVEE010000087.1, read on the forward strand.
ATGCCCGCTTCTGCGGCCCGGGCAATGCCTAGGATGCAATTGACACTGAAAGTGCCGCCTTGGTCCTCCAAAGGGCCGTGGCCGCGCGCCAGCGTGCCAAGCCAGTTCACCGGCGCAATGGGCTTGGGCACATTGGCGCCGTAGAGGATGATGTCGTGGCGCGCCAGATCCTGTGGCCCGGCGGGCATGCCCCGGCGCTCCAGATAGGCGCCAGAGGCGTAGAGGTGATAGTGGACGCAAAACAACTTGCGCTGGATCAGGTCCCCTTGCGCGGGCGCGTGCAGGCGGATGGCGACATCCGCCTCCCGGTTGGCGAGATCAAGCTCGGTATCCGTCAGCAACAATTCGACGGCAATGTCGGGATAGAGGCGTGTGAAATCCGATAGCCGCGGCGTAAGCCATGCGGTGCCGAAGCCCACTGTCGTGGTCACGCGCAACCGGCCACGCGGTTTCTCGCGGCTGTCGAGGAGCAGGCTCTCGGATTCGCTGATGTGCGCTTCGACCGCGCGGGTGGCCGCAAACAGGATCTCGCCTTGTTCGGTGGGGACGAGCCCTCTGGCGTGGCGGTGGAAGAGCACCACGCTCAAGTGCTCTTCCAGGGCGCTGATCTGGCGGCTGACGGCGGATTGGCTCAGGCCCAGCGCATCGCCGGCATGGGTGAAACTGCCCGCCTTGGCCACGGCGTGAAACACCCGCAACTTGTCCCAGTGCAACACGCCGAACTCTCCGTGGCCGACTCCAGACTATTCCGCCGCCTGATGGGTCTCTTCCTGGGCGGCGAGATACTTCTCTGCCTCAAGCGCCGCCATGCAGCCCATGCCGGCGGCCGTCACCGCCTGGCGATAGATGTCGTCGGTCACATCGCCAGCGGCATAGACGCCGGGAACACTGGTCGCGGTGGAGTCCGCCCCGGTGACGATGTAACCGCCGGACTTCATCTCCATCTGGCCCGTGAACAGCTCGGTGGCGGGGGCATGGCCAATGGCAATGAACACGCCGTGTACGGACCGCTCCTGCGTTTCGCCCGTCTTGACGTGGCGCAGACGCACGCCAGTGACCCCCAGCGGATCCTCCGTGCCCAGCACTTCATCAAGCACGCTGTCCCACACCACCTCGATCTTGGGGTGTTTCAGCAGGCGGTCTTGGAGGATGCGCTCGGCGCGCAAGGAGTCGCGCCGGTGCACCAGGGTGACTTTCGAGGCGAAATTGGTGAGGAACAGGGCCTCTTCCACGGCCGTGTTGCCGCCGCCAACCACCATCACTTCTTTTTCGCGATAGAAGAAGCCGTCGCAGGTAGCGCAGGCCGAGACGCCAAATCCCTGGAATTTCTGTTCCGACGGCAGATCGAGCCAGCGCGCCTGAGCCCCGGTGGCGATAATCAGCGTGTCGCAGGTATAGGTGTCGCCGCTGTCGCCGATCAGGCGGAAGGGGCGCTGATCAAGTTCCGCTTTCACCACCATGTCATGGACCATGCGCGTGCCCACATGTTCGGCCTGGGCGCGCATCTGATCCATCAGCCAGGGCCCCTGGATGACGTCGGCAAAACCCGGATAATTCTCCACATCGGTGGTGATGGTGAGCTGGCCGCCCGGTTGCAGGCCCTGCACCAGCATAGGCTCCAGCATGGCGCGCGCAGCGTAGATGGCGGCGGTGTAGCCTGCGGGGCCGGACCCCAGGATCAGGACTTTGGCGTGATGGTTTTGAGCCATGGGCTGTCTCCCTCGCCGGGCGCGGTCCCTCAAGGGAGGGCGCGGGGGCGGTCTTATCCAATCAAGCGGTCACGTAACATGCGGGGCGCGGGATTCAAGCGCTGACCGGATCGCCTGGGCCGCGCGGGCCGTCTCCGCCAATGGCTCATAGGACCAGCTCTCAAGCTGTCCCGAGAAAGGGCGCGCCACGCCCCGTGCGGCCATTTCCCGGTGGAAACGGTCGAATTTCGCAGTGCCGCCATCCAGCGGCAGAATGTGCACCGGTTTGCCCGTGGCTCCCGCTTCAGTGACCATATTGGTCGAGTCGGCGGTCACGAGAATGTGGTCCGCATGGGCCAGCAGGCCAAAATAGGGGTTTTCCCCGCTGCCGTCCCAGAGATAGGCGCCGCTGCCATCAAGGGCGGTGCGCAGAATGGCCTCGTTCTCCTGGCCGGTGCGCCGAGAGGTGGTGATGGCCAGACCCACACCTTGGTCGCTGAGCCGCCGCAAATCCCCCGCCAAGGCCCGCATGCGCGGCCCATCCAGACGATAGGCGCGGCTTGAGCCGCCGATGAGAACGCCGGCGAGGGGGCGTGGTAGAGCCGCGAAGGTGTCGGCAAAAGCCCCATGGCCCGCCGCCAGGGTCTCGGCCGTCACCCGGTGCGGCGAGCCCAGCAGCGGCAGCACAGTGGGGCCAGTGAGCCCGTCATGGCTCGGCGGCAACACCAGGTCGAATTTGCCGGGATCCATGCGCGGATCCTGGGTTTGCACCGTCACGGTGCGCCCCCCGCTCGCGCGGCGCACGGCGAGCGACAGCGCCGCGCCGGCCCGCCCGCACGCGATGAGCACATCCGGCCAGGGCGCGGCCACAGGATCGCTGCCGGGGGCGAGGAAGCGCAAAGGATCCGGGATGCCAAGACCCAACAGCCCATAGGGCAACCAACGCACTGGCGCGCGCAGGGCCACGGTTTTTTCGACAATGGTGAGGGGGCACAGCCGCGCCAGCGCTTCGGCAAGGCCCAGCACCTGATTCGCCATGCCCCGACGCCCGTCCGACACGGCCCAGCAGGTGAGCGGCGCAGGTCCGCGCGCCGAGGAAGGATTTGCGCTCATGCCGCCATGGCCCTTGTTCGATCCGTGCGCCGTCTTGTAATTATATTGCGACTCAAGGGGCGGCGGCGCCGCTTCCTGTCCCCATTTTGCCAGGTCCGTGTCCTGGCCCCCCTTCGAATGAGCCCGCTCCCATGCAAAAGGTCAAGCTCGACGCCATCGACCAGAAGATCCTCGCGGAGCTTCAAGCCAATGGCCGCATCACCAATGTGGAACTCGCCCGGCGCGTGGATATCTCCGCGCCGCCCTGCTTGCGCCGAGTGCGGGCGCTGGAAGAAGCCGGCTTGATCCGCGGCTATCACGCGGATTTGGATGCGCGCGGGCTTGGGTACCAGGTCACGGTCTATGTGCAAGTGGGCCTGGCGCGCCATGCGGAAGCGGATCTGCGCGCCTTTGAGCAGCTTGTCGGGGATTGGCCGCTGGTGCGCGAGTGTCACCTGCTGCAAGGGGACTATGATTTCCTGCTGAAATGCGTGGCGCGGGACCTGGAAGATTTCCAGAGCTTCCTGACAGATGCTCTGACCGCCTCACCGAATGTGGACAAGGTCAAGACCTCGATCGTGGTGCGGTCCGGCAAGCGCCTGCCCGGCGTGCCCATGAGCTTGTAGCCCCGGCCACGCCGGCAGGATCGGCGTCAAGCGAGTGGGGTCAGACCCACTCAAGCTTCACGATTTCATAGGAGCGCCCGCCGCCAGGCGTTGCCACTTCGACCACATCGCCCGTGGATTTGCCAATGAGGCCACGCGCGATGGGCGATGAAATGGAGATGAGGCCGGATTTCACATCCGCCTCATGATCGCCAACGATGCGGTAGCGTTTTTCCTCTTCCGTGTCCTCGTCGATCACGGTGACGGTGGCGCCGAATTTCACGGTATCGCCGGACAGTTTGGACGGGTCGATCACCTGGGCGCGGCCCAGCATGTCTTCCAGTTCCATCAAACGGCCTTCGATGAAGCTTTGGCGGTCTTTTGCCGCGTGATATTCGGCATTTTCAGACAGATCGCCGTGCTCTCGAGCTTCTGAGATCGCTTCGATCACTGCCGGGCGTTCAACACTTTTGAGATGCTTCAATTCGTCTTCCAGCACTTGATAGCCGGGAGCCGTCATCGGAATTTTGTCCATGGCCTGTCAACTCTGCGCGTTATCATTTGGCTTTCTGACAGTTTGTCCGGTCGGGAACGGATGACCGTTTCCTGCCGTCGTCGCTTCGGCATAGAGAGAGGCGCCACTGTCAGAGACACCATTGGGTGCGGCCCTGACGAAGCTGAAATGCCGACCGCGCCAGCCGGGACAGCAGACGCGGTAACGAGAAAACCCATACATCAGAGCAGTGACCGCAAAGGCCCGGCGTTGAGACCGGACCTCGACGGGCATAGCAATTATGGCTAGGGCTGATGGGAGTAATCCATGGCGGGCGCCGTGGATCGTTCAGTTTCACCCCTGAGCCAGACGATTAGTGTAGGATTGCAATGCGGCAACTTCAAGACTGCCGTTTTTGACCGCCTGAATACCTTCCACCGCCGCGATGCCGCCGGCCAGGGTCGTGTAGTAGGGGATGCGCTGCATCAGCGCGGTGCGGCGGATGGATTTGGAGTCCTCCAGCGCCTGAAGACCTTCAGTGGTGTTGATCACCAAATCCACTTCGCCATTCTTCAGTGTATCGACGATATGGGGACGGCCTTCGAGCACTTTGTTCACATGACCCACGCTGATGCCATGGGTCTTGAGGTAGGCTTCCGTACCGCTGGTGGCGATGACGGAAAAGCCCAGCGAGAGCAGCAGGCGGACAGGTTCAAGCACATTGGGCTTGTCGCTGTCCTTGACCGACACGAAAGCGGTGCCCTGCAACGGCACGCGCGTGCCGCCGGCAAGTTGGCTCTTGGCGAAGGCGCGGCCGAAATCCGTATCCAGACCCATGACCTCGCCAGTGGATCGCATTTCCGGACCCAACACCGTGTCGACGCCGGGGAAGCGGGCAAAGGGGAAGCAGGATTCCTTGACCGCGATATGGTCCGCCGGCGGTGTTTCCAGATTGAAGGCGCTGAGTTTCTCACCCGCCATCAGCCGGGCCGCGATGCGTGCGATGGGCAGGCCGATGGCCTTGGCCACAAAGGGTACCGTGCGGCTGGCGCGCGGGTTCACTTCGAGCACGTAAACCGTTCTGTCTTTTACAGCATACTGAACATTCATCAGGCCCACTACGCCAAGAGCCTTAGCCAGTGCTTCGGTCTGAGTGCGGATATCGTCAAGCACTTCCGGTGGCAACGAGTGGGCGGGCAGGGCACAGGCGCTGTCGCCGGAATGAACGCCGGCTTCTTCGATATGCTCCAGGATCCCGGCCACGAATACGTCGTCGCCGTCGCACAGGGCGTCCGCATCCACTTCGATGGCATCTTGCAGGTAATGGTCGATGAGCACCGGGCCGTCGGTCTTGAAGGAGAATTCCGGCGACATGATCCGGGTTCGGTTTAGATGACCTTCGTCATGGACGATTTCCATGGCCCGTCCACCCAGCACATTGGAGGGGCGCACCACCAGCGGGAAGCCGACGCTGCGCGCCGCCTTGCCCATGCTGTCGGGGGTATGGGCGATGGCGTTGCGGGGTTGTCGCAGATTCAGCTCTTCCAGGAGCGCCTTGAAGCGTTCCCGGTCTTCCGCCAGGTCAAGCGCGTCGGCCGAGGTACCCAGGATTGGTACACCCGCCGCATCCAGCGCTTTGGAGAGTTTCAGCGGCGTCTGACCACCGAACTGGACAATAACGCCTTTGAGTGTGCCCTTTGAGGCCTCGATGCGGACGATCTCCAGCACGTCCTCGCTCGTCAGTGGTTCGAAATAGAGCCGGTCGGAGGTATCATAGTCCGTGGACACCGTTTCCGGATTGCAGTTGACCATGATGCTTTCGATGCCCGCTTCGCTGAGCGCATAAGCGGCGTGACAGCAGCAATAGTCGAACTCAATGCCCTGACCGATGCGGTTGGGGCCGCCGCCCAGAATGATGACCTTGGAGCGCTCGGAGGGCGCGGCTTCGCAGTCAGGCTCGGTGGCGAAGGAGGGCGCCTCATAGGTGGAATACATATAGGGCGTGCGGGCTTCGAACTCGGCCGCGCAAGTGTCGATACGCTTGTAGACCGGCACCACGTCAAGGGCCTGGCGGCGCGCGGTGACCTCGGCGGCGGGAATGCCGGTGAGGCGCGCAAGCCGGGCATCGGAAAAGCCCATGGCCTTCAGAGCCCGGAAGGTTGACGCGTCTTTGGGAAGGCCAGTGTCGGCAATTTCGCGCTCGACCATGACGATTTCCTCGATTTGGCGCACAAACCAGGGATCATAATGAGCAACGGCTGCCACATCGGCCACGGACAGGCCGGCGCGCAGGCCTTGGGCCACCAGCAGCAGGCTGTCCGGTGTTGGCTGAGCAAGTGCGGCGCGCAGGACATTCAGGTCATCGCCGTCGCCCAGGCCCGGCAGGTCGATCTCGTCAAAGCCCGTGAGACCGGTTTCCAGAGAGCGCAACGCTTTCTGTACAGATTCTTGGAACGTGCGGCCGATGGCCATCGCTTCGCCCACGGATTTCATGGACGTGCCCAGGGTGGGTTCCGCGCCGGGGAACTTTTCGAAGGCAAAGCGGGGGATCTTGGTCACCACATAGTCGATTGCCGGCTCAAAGCTTGCGGGCGTAGCGCCGGTAATGTCGTTGTCGAGCTCATCAAGGGTATAGCCCACGGCGAGCTTGGGAGCGAGTTTGGCGATCGGGAACCCGGTCGCCTTTGACGCAAGAGCCGAAGAGCGCGACACCCGCGGGTTCATCTCGATGACGACGAGCCGCCCATCGCGCGGATTGACCGCAAACTGAACATTAGAGCCACCGGGCTCCACCCCGATCTCGCGCAACACCGCGATCG
>CAZVEE010000088.1:0-14559 GCA_964625525.1 uncultured Alphaproteobacteria bacterium
CCCCCGACCCCCAGATTCGTAGTCTGGTGCTCTATCCAGCTGAGCTACCGGTGCCAAGCCTCGGGTGAGGCGCCGGGCGGTGGGACCGCCGCGGATAAGACCGCTCTTAAAGCGCACTTGGCGGGGCTTCGCAAGGGGGCAGGGGGAAAATCTCACCTCTTGGCCGGATGGTCCTTGCGCGGGCCCGCATGGCAGGCCTTGATGGCGCGCAAGACGCGGCCCTGCTGGGCCCACGGCGCAAGAGGATCAGGGCATGGCAGCAGGGCAGGTCACCCAGGGGCATGAGACAGGCGAGGCACCCGACGAGCCGCTCTACACGCCGGTGAAGCTGGCGGGGCTCGCCGGCGGGGCGCTCGTGCTGCTGGTGTGCCTGGTGACCAGCCCACCGGAGGGATTATCGGCGCAGGGCTGGGCCGTCTTGGGCGTGGCGGGGCTGATGGCCATTTGGTGGGCGAGCGAGGCGTTGCCGGTACCAGCCACGGCGCTTGTGCCCCTGGCGGCGTTTCCGCTGCTGGATCTGCGCAGCTTCGGCGCAGCCTCGGCGCCTTATGCGGATCCGCTGGTGTTCCTGTTTCTCGGCGGCTTTCTGCTCGCGCGCGGTTTGCAGCGCTGGACCCTGCACCGCCGTGTGGCACTCGCCATCGCGTCCAATGTGGGCACACGGCCCGATGCGCTGGTGCTGGGCTTCATGCTGGCGACGGCATTTCTCAGCATGTGGGTGTCGAATACGGCGACCGCCGTCATGATGGTGCCCATTGCCGCCTCGGTGATCGCCGTGACGGGCATCGGCGCTGAAGGCAGCGCCACCCGGCGGGATTTCGGCATTGCCATGATGCTGGGCATCGCTTACGCGGCCAGCATTGGTGGCGCCGGCACCCTCATCGGCACCCCGCCCAATGCCTTTTTGGCCGGGTATATGGGCCGGGAATTGGGGGTCGAGGTGTCCTTTGCCTCCTGGGCGCTGGTGGCCATGCCGGTGGTTGCGGTGCTGTTGCCACTGGCCTGGTTGCTGCTGACCCGGGTCATCTGTCCGGCCTGTCAGGGCGCCGAAGCCCAGGCCTCGGGCGCGCGGGGGCGGGATCTGGTGCGTGAGGCGCTCGCCGCAATGGGCCCGTTGCGCACCGCCGAAGGGCGCATGGCCATGATCTTTATCGTGGTGGCGCTTGCCTGGGTGACCCGGCCGCTGCTGGTGCAGTTGCCGGGCCTGGGCGCGCTGACGGACTCCGGCATCGGCATGATTGGCGGGTTGCTGCTCTTCATCCTGCCGGCAGGCAAAGGGGTGGGGGAACGGGGCCAGGCGCTCTTGTCCTGGGAGGAGGCGGTGAAACTGCCCTGGGGCGTGTTGCTGTTGTTCGGTGGCGGGCTGTCGCTCGCGGGCGCCATCGGCGGCACGGATCTGGCGGACTGGTTTGGCGATGGCCTGCGCCGGTTCGAGGAGTGGCCGCTGCTGCTGTTCGTGCTGATCGTGACAGCGCTGGTGGTGTTCCTGACGGAGTTGACCAGCAACACCGCCACCACGGCGACGTTCCTGCCGATCCTGGCAGCGCTTGCGGTGGCGACCGGCTATGCGCCCATGACCCTTGCGGTGCCGGCGGCGCTGGCGGCCAGTTGCGCCTTTATGTTGCCCGTGGCGACGCCACCGAACGCGGTGGTGTTCTCGTCGGGCTATGTGACCATTGCGCAGATGGTGCGCGCCGGCATTGTCATGAATATCGTCGCCATCGCGGTGATCACGGTGGCGGCGTACTGGCTCGTGCCGTTGGTGTTCGGGCGCTAAACCGGCTCAAACCCGGAAGACGGATCGATAGGCCGGCGCGCCGCCGAGGGCTTTGGCCTCGAACACACCGCGCCCCACGGCCCGGGCGAGCGTATCGGCGGCCATAAGGCCAAGGCGTGCCAGATTAAACGGGCGCGGCTCGGGCAGCTCCACAAGGCCGGTGGCCAGCGCGAACACCACATCCCCGTCAAAGGGCGTGTGCACGGGCCGCAGCGCCCGGGCGTAGCCGTCCTGCGCCTGAATAGCCAGCCGCTTGGCCTCGGCCGGTGTGAGCGCCGCATTGGTGGCCACCAGGCCGATGGTGGTGTTCTGGCCCCGCCCGGCAGATCCGGTCTTGGTATCCGGCGGCCAATCGGGGGCGAAGTCGATGCCCGCGTGCGGCGGGCGTTGGCCCCCCATTTCGCCGTTCTGCTCAAACGACCAGGCCCAAAGCGTGGACGAGCCCGGCATGACCGGCGAGCCAAACGCGTTCACCGCCGCCAGGGCCCCCACTTGCAAGCCGTCTCGCGAGACGATGGAGGCGCTGCCCAGCCCGCCCTTATAGGCGCCCGCCCGCGCGCCATAGCCCGCACCCGCATTGCCCAAGGCAAAGTAATGACCGGCCTCCCGGGCCGCCCGCTGACCAAGCGCGTGATAGGGCGGGGTATCGCCCCAGCTTTTGTCGCCCCCATTGGAGAGGTCGAACAGAATCGCGCCTGGCACCACCGGCGCCGGCACCGCCGCGCCGGGCACCTGAAAGCCCCGCCCATTCGCACCGAGCCACGCCGTCACGCCAGAGGCCGCGTCAAGCCCATAGACCGAGCCGCCGGACAGCACGATGGCGTCCACCTCGTCCACCAGGCAGGTGGGCTCCAGCGTGTCTGTCTCCCGTGTGCCTGGCGCACCGCCGCGCGTGTCTACCCCCGCCACGGCGCGCCGGTTGGGCAGGATCACCGTGGTGCCGGTCCAGGCGGTGGTGTCCTCGGCATTGCCGACGAACAGTCCTTCCACATCGGTAATCAGATTGCGTGCGCCGGGCGCGGTCATGGCATCATCCCTTTGAAGCTCCTACTATGGCGGCGTGATATACGCGACCAGGGACTTTAGGCTGGATTAGGCCCGATTCTGACGGTGTGGCGCCAGCAACGGGCGCGTGAGCCAGCAACGGGTGTGTGAGCCAGCAACGGGTGTGTGAGCCAGCACCGGGTGTGTGAAAAGGAGGCGAGGATGGGATCGACGCTAGGCAGACTATGCACCGCGGGGCTGATGCTGGCCGCGGCATGGACCGCAATGCCGCAGGCACAGGCGGGTGAGGGCATGGTCTCAGCCGCTGATCCCCGTGCCGTGGAGGCGGGTCTGGCGGTGCTGCGCGATGGCGGCAACGCGGTCGACGCGGCGGTGGCGGTGCAGGCGGTGCTCGGCCTTGTGGAGCCCCAATCTTCGGGCCTGGGCGGCGGGGCGGTGGCCTTGGTCTGGATCGCCGAGGAGGAGCGCCTGATTGCCTATGACGGGCGGGAGGTGGCGCCGGCGTCCGCGACGCCGGAGCTGTTCCTGGACGAGGCGGGCGAGCCGCTGTCCTTCCGCAATGCGGTTGTGGGGGGGCGCTCGGTGGGCGTGCCGGGTCTCGTGGCCATGCTCGACATGATGCATGAGGATCATGGCCAGGCCGCGTGGGATACGTTGTTCACGGATGGCATTCGCCTGGCCGAGGAGGGCTTTGCCATCGGCCCACGGCTGGCGACTGTCATCGACATTTTCCCGCTGGCACGGTCCATGCCGGACACGTTGGCCTATTTCTTTGACGACAACGGTGACCCACATCCGGAAGGTTTTGTGCGCGATAATCCGGCTTACGCGGATACCCTGCGCCGTGTCGCGGCGCAGCGCAGCGCGGGCTTTTACGAAGGCCCCGTGGCCGATGCGATTGTCGCCGCTGTCACGCAAGCCCCTCAGAACCCGGTCGCTTTCACCCATGAAGACTTGACCCGGTACACCCCCCGCCGGCGCGAGGCCATTTGCAGTCCGTATCGGGACTGGTCCGTATGCGGCATGCCGCTGCCCACATCCGGCGGCATTGTGGTGGGTCAGATCCTGGGCATGCTGGAACCGTTTGATCTCTCGGCCCTGGAGCTGCAATCGGCCGAAGCCGTGCATCTGATTTCCGAGGCGAGCCGGCTTGCCTATGCCGATCGCGAGGCGTTTCTGGGCGATGATTCCTTCGTCGAGGTGCCGGTGCGCGGCCTGACGGCGAAAGATTATATTGCCGCACGCGGACAATTGATTGACCCGGGCCAGGCCCAAAGCGTGGTTATGCCGGGTGACCCGTGGGCCCATGAGGGGCGTGAGCAGGAAGGCCGCGCGCCTGATCGTTCTCCCACCTGGCCCGGGACCAGCCATTTCACGGTGGTGGACGGGGACGGCAATGTGGTGTCCATGACCACCACGATCGAGTTCCTGTTCGGCGCCCATATCATGGCCAACGGGTTCCTGCTCAACAATCAGTTGACAGATTTCGCATTCCGTCCGGAAGCGGACGGCCAGATGGTCGCGAATGCGGTCGCTGCGGGCAAGCGTCCGTTGAGCTCCATGTCTCCCACCATCGTCTTTGACGGGCAGGGCGATGTGGCCATGGCGCTGGGCTCGCCCGGCGGCACGCGTATTCCGCTTTATGTGGTGAAGGCCATTACCGGCGTGCTCGATTGGGGTCTGACCATGCAGGAGGCCGCCGATTTGCCCAACCATGTGGACCGCAATCGCGGGGCGTTGGAATTGGAGCGCGAAAGCGCCATTACACCGCTTGCCCCCGCTCTGGAAGCCCTCGGCCATCAGGTCCGTGAAACCCGGATGACCAGCGGCATTCACGGCATCCGTGTCACCCCCAATGGTCTGGACGGCGGCGCCGACCCCCGCCGCGACGGTGTCGCGCGCGGGACGGAGGCGGAGTAAAGCAAAGAGCCGCACAGCAGTCCAAGCTGGCGGCCTGGCTGACCCCCTTATTGGATGCGCAAAAGCCATTTCTGCGGGCCTGGTCACTGGATGCGCTCTGTTGCGTAAGCCAGACCACCACCATAAGAGCTGCTTATCTTGAGCGCATGGCAGAGGATCCTGCTGCGTCTGTGCGGGCTCGGGTCCGGAGCCTGCGTAAGCCACTCTCCTGATCAGTGTTATGGGGCCGGGCCCGCCGCCCGCAACGCCCAAAAGCCGATCCCGCCACTCACCACCATCCGCACACCGAACACCGCCAGGGTCGGCAGGCCGAAGATCCAGTCGACGAATGCACGGGGTAGGACGGCATAGGCCACGTCCTTGGCCCAGTAGAGAAACGACAGGTGGTCGCGCATGTGGGTGTCTGCGGTCATGGCAACACTGGTGCCCTCAACCGTGGCGATGATCCAGAGCGCGTGTGCCGTGAACAGCGCATCGGCGATGCTGCTGGCCACGCACAGCCACCCAATGATGAGGAGAAACCGGCGCATGCCTTGTCTCTTTCGATCATATGTCGTGAATCTGTTTCCAAAGTTCCACAAGGCCGTGCAGGGGCGGGCGCCCGCCGGTGACCATGATGGTCGGAATACGTTCCATATACGGACGAAAGCGGCCCTTGGCTTCGAACCGTGCCCGGTAGCGGGCGGCATCGAACATGGCGCCCCAACGGGGCAGGATACCGCCGGTGAGATACACCCCACCCAGCGCGCCGAGGGTCAGCGCCAAATTGCCGGATACGGCGCCCAGCCAGTCAATGAACAGCCCCACGGCTTCGACCGCGTAAGGGTCACTGGCGGTCTGGGCGCGTTCGGAAATGGCGGCGGCGTCGAGGCGATCGTCCGCCGTCGCCCCATCGACGGCGCACAAGGAGCGGTAGAGCTTTTGCAAGCCCGGCCCGCTACAAACATCTTCCGCCGACACATGGCTGTCCTCGGTCATCATCTGGACCAGTACTGCCATTTCCCGTGCGGTCCCCGGTGCCAGGTCCACATGCCCGCCCTCTCCGGCCAGCGGCCAGTATTGTCCGTGTCCATCCGGTACCAGCCCCGAGACACCAAGCCCTGTGCCCGGCCCCATGACCCCGATGGCCGCGCCCTCAAGGGCCGTGCCGCCGCCCAGGCGCCGGTGATGCTCCGCCCCCACATGGCGCACGCCCATGGCCATGGCGGTGAAGTCGTTGACAATAACCGGATCGCGCACGCCCGTGACGGCCGCGATTTCAGCGGCATCCACCGCCCAGGGTGAATTCGTCAGTTCGATATGACCGTTCAGCACCGGCCCCGCGCCGCACACTGACACGCCGTCTACGCGCACACCGTCGCCCGTATTGCGCAGATAGGCGTCCATGGCGCTCGGCAAGTCGGGATGGTCCACCGCCTTCCATTGCGCCGGCTCATTCAGAAAAGCGCCTCCGCGCCATAAGACAAAGCGCGCATGGGTGCCGCCGATATCGGCCAGAAGCAGGATCGGGTCGCTCAAAGCCATGGGATCGCTCAGTCCTCTTTATGCCCCGTTTCGGGTGGCGATGATGAAGAGACGCTGGAAGGGAAATAAGACCTGCCCGTCGCCGCGTAAGGGGTAGGCGGCGCTCAGGCGGTCACGATAAGTCGCTTCGAAGGCCCGGCGCTCCGGGTCCGGCAGAACGGCGGTGTAGGGGGTCATGGTGGTGCCCGCCATCCAGTCGAACAGTGCGTCGTGTGAGGCCATGATCTGAGCATATTGCGTGGTCCAGATATCGAGGGCGGCGCTCAACGGGATCAGCCAGTCGTAATAGGCCTCCGGCGGTGCAACGGGCTGCGCCGGGCGCAGACCCGCCCCCCACGAGGCGTAAGGGGGCTCATGGGCCAGCTCATGCAGCAAGCGGTGAGAGGGTGCGCTGAAATTGGCTGGCATTTGCACGGCCAAAACGCCACCTTCGCTCAGGCCACTGAGCAGACGTGGAAACAGTGCCGCGTGATCATCCAGCCAATGCAGCGTGGCATTGGAATAGAGGAGGTCCAGGTCCGCCGTGGGCTGATAGGCACCGGCATCGGCCTCCACCCAGGTGGCGTTGAGCCCCAGAGCCGCGGCTTTCTCCAGCATCGCAGGGGCGTTATCAAGGCCCGTCACATCAGCATCCGGATAGCGCGCCGCCAGCAGTGCGGTGGAGTTCCCCGGCCCACAGCCCAGATCCATAATGCGCCGAGGCGCGTTCAACGGTACCCGGGCCAGAAGGTCAGCGGCGGCACGGGTGCGCTTATCGTCATGGCGCAGATAAAGCTCCGGATTCCAGCTCATGCAGGCCCTCCCTGGCTCGTCTCATCGCGGTTCGGGCGCGGCAGGATGATTTCAAAGGCGGTGCCTTTGGCACCCGTGCGCACCACATCGAGGGTCCCGCCATGCGCCATGATCAACTCGCGCGAAATGGCAAGGCCGAGGCCGGTGCCGCCCGCCCGCGCCGTGGTGACAAAGGCCTGAAACAGGCGCTCGCGTGCGCCTTCGGGAATGCCGGGCCCCGTGTCTTCGACCTCAATCACCGCGTGCCGTGTTCCCTCCACATCTGTGTCCCAGGCGCGGATCACCAGGCGATCGGTGCGCCGGCGCCGTTTGCGCGGGGTCTGTTCAGGCGCGCGGGCCTCCATGGCTTGGATGGAATTGCGCGCCAGATTGAGGAGGACACGGAACAGGTGGTCGGTGTCCGCATAGACTTCCCAGTGTTCATCCACTTCGTTGCGCAGCGCAATCCGCCCCCCCGGCTCGCGCCCCAGCGAGGAGTACACCTCTTCCACCAGATCATGCAGCCGCAGCCAGCGCAGCTCCGGTGGAGCTTCTTCTACGCGGCCATAGCGCAGTGTTTGCGTGCACAAGGCCACGGCCCGGTCGATGGACTGAACGAGCTTGGGCGCCAGCCGCGCCACGGTCGGGTCTTCGCTCGCCGCCAGCCGATCAGTGATGAGCTGAGAGCTGGCGAGGATGTTGCGCAAATCGTGGTTGATCTTGCTCACTGCCGTGCCCAGCGCCGCCAGCCGGCTCTTTTGTTGAAGCGCACTGAACACTTCCGTTTGCATGGTGCGCAGCGCCCGGGTCGCGTCGCCCAGCTCGCCTGACTTTTGTGCCGGCGGGATGATGCGACTGGCATCATCCGGTTGGGCACGGAAATGGGTCATGGACTGGATGATGCGCCGAATGGGCAACACCAGATCTTTGTAAACGGCGGCGAAGACGAGGGCGGCCGTGATGCCGGCGATAAGCAGCGACAGCAGAATGATATTGATCGTGTAGGTCCACAGCGCCTCTTTGACGGCCGCTTCGGGGATCACCACTTCCACCGATTCCGCCATCATCTGCTTGGAACCCAGCACATGCAGCGTGCGCCCCTCCGGCGCCGTCAGTGAGCGGAAGGCCATGGCGATGCAGTAAAGCGTGCTGTCATAGGCCTCGTCGAGATTGATGGTCAGGTCGATATCAGGCGGGTCGGGGACCATGAACAGGATTTGGCGCCGGTCATCCCGGTCCAGGATCACTGCATAGGCGCCGGTGCGCGCCAGCACGTCCTCGGACAGGGCACCCGCCACGGGCCGCACCGGGCCGCCGCCTGCCCGGTGCACCAGCACCCCGATCTGGGCGGCGGCGATCCGGTCCGCCAGATAGGATTTGTAGAAGGTCGCCAGCGACGGGATGAACACCATCAGTTCGGCAATGAGCACGAACAGCACGGTCAGCAGGAACAGCCGTCCGGAGATACCCGAGACCAGATCGCTCAGGGAGCCGTGCAGATCCGCGAGCCATGAGCCTGCATGAACCAGCCGCTGCCGAAACGCCAAGGGTTGCGTTTCGGGCGAGCGGCTCTCCTGAACGGTCAGGCTGTCCTCGCGCGGTTGACCCATTGATGCCGTCGCCTTTTCGCGGGGGGCGCGCTTCCCGCTCAGGCGTTGAGCCTGAAGGTCAGGGCAGCCACTGAACGAAGCGCACCAGCCGTTGCACCATGGGCCCGAAAATGACCGGCGTGTAGAACTTGCCGGCGGCGCGCTTACTGATTTCACCCAAGGTCGGGTAGGGCGCAATATAGCCGGTCATATCCGACATTTTCATCTTCTTCGAGAGTGCGAGCAGCCAGGGTTGTAACACCTCGCCCGCCTGCGCGCCAACGATGGTAACGCCAAGGATCTGCCCGTTCTTCCGGGTCATCACTTTGATACGGCCCTGGGGGATGCCGTCCGCCTGGGCGCGGTCATTTTCCGCATAGGGCCACTCGGTGGCCATGGCGTCGCTGTAGGTGTCGCGGGCTTCTTGTTCGGTCAGGCCCACATGCGCGAGTTCCGGATCGGTATAGGTCACGCGCGGATTGTTGGTCAGATCGGCGCGGGCCGGCCACCAGAACAACGCATTGCGAATGACGATGCCGGCCTGATAGCCCGCCACATGGGTGAACTGCTGATTGTTCGCCACACAGTCGCCGATGGCGAAGATGCGCCGGTTGGAGGTCAGCATGCGGTCATCGGCAATAATGCCGCGATCGGTATGATCCACACCGGCTGCCGACAGGTTCAGCCCTTCGAAACTGGCCTTGCGCCCGGCGGCGATGAGCAGATGGGAGCCGGTGATCGTGGCGTGCTGGCCCGAGCGGCGGTACTGCACGGCGATCTGGCCGCCCGCGTCTTGGCTCACCTGGCCGATTTCCACGTCTTCTTCGATGGCCACGCCGTCGCTGAGCAATTGCTCAATGACGACCTCGGTGAAATCCGGATCATCGCGGGGCAGCACTTTGAAGCGCTCCAGCACCGTGACTTTGGAGCCGAGCCGGCGGTGAGCCTGGGCCAGTTCCATGCCGATGGGGCCGCCACCGACAATAATCAGGTGCTCCGGTTGCGCGCGATTTTCAAACACCGTCTCATTGGTGAAATAGGGGACGGACTCAATCCCCGGGATCGGGGGAACGGCCGGTTTGGAGCCTGTGGCGATCACAAAGCGACGGGCGCGCACTTCAACGCCGGCGGCTTCCAGCGTGCGCCGGTCGAGGAAGCGGGCTTTCCCCTCCAGCACAGTGACGCCCAGATCTTCGAACCGGTCGACTGAGTCGATGGGTGAGATGGTCTCGATGACGCTGCGCACATGGTCGTTGACCTTGGCGAAATCGACACGCGGCTCGGCCGGGGCGATGCCATAGGTGTCCGCCTTGCGCATAGCATGGGCCTGTTTGCCCGCCGCCAGCATGGCTTTGGATGGCACACAGCCCGTGTGCAGGCATTCCCCGCCCATGACGCCGTCGCGAATGTGCTTCTCGATCAGCACGACTTTGGCGCCCATTTGCGCCGCGCCGGCAGCCACGGAAAGGCCCGCCGCGCCCGCGCCAATGATGCACAAATCCGCCGTGATCTGGTGTGCACCGGTCTCCGAAGAGGCCATACCCGCCGCCCCACTGTTCCTATCGGCGCGGCCCACCTGAGAGCCGTCCGCCGCTGTTGCAGTCCCGTTCTGACTCGCGTTTTCAGCCATGTTACTCTGAACCCTGGCGTTGGGCGAGTGTCCGATAAACGGCGCTGCCAATGGAAAGCGCCGCCAGGCCCAAAATCGGCAGAAGGATCTGCGGTTCGAAGATAATCCCGAGATTGGGTGTCTCGTCCCGGTCGAAGACGCTGCCCAGACCTGCGCCGACCCAGGCATAGACAAACGTGCCCGGGATGATGCCGATGGTGGTGGCGCCCACATAGGTTCGCAGCGGCACGTTTAGGAATGCCGGCACCAGATTGACTGCCCAGAACGGGAACAGCGGCACCAGCCGTAGCGTCAAAAGGTAGCTGAAGGCGTTCTCGCGAAAGCCCTCTTCCATGCGGCCCACAAACCCGCCCGCACGGTCGCGAAAGCCCTGCGCGGCCGAGGTATTGGCAAAGCTGGTGAGAATGTAACGGGCCAGCAGGAAGACGATGGTCGCGCCGATGGTCGCGCCGATCACCACCCAGACCCCGCCAAAAACAAAGCCGAACAAGAAGCCGCCGAGAATGGTCATGAACGCGCCCACGGGCAGCGATAGCGCCACCACCGTGGCATAGAGCGTGATGAAGGCCACCACCGCGAGCCCCTGGTTCGCCGCTACCCAGTTGGTGAGGGCCTCCCGGTTCGCCTTCAGCGCCTCGAACGACAGATAGGAGAGGGCGCCGGAGAAATAGGCGGCCGCAAAGGCGGCCACAAAGCCCAGCAGCACCAGGATCGGGACGATGGGTACGCCGCCTTGCGGCTGCGGGGCGTCTTGTTCAGGCGTCGGGGACATGGCTCAGACCTCGTTCAGCGACCAGTCATAGCGATACCCGTCAATCTCCTCGCGGGAGGTCAGGGTCTCGGCGAGAGCCGGCTCGGCATATTGACTCAGATGGGCGAGCACCCCTTGTTCGGTGCCGCCAAAATCCTCGTCGAACCACTGATAAATACTGGAGACGATCAGCACCCCGTTACGCAGCCCCACGCCGCGGGGGTGGTTCACATAGGCCCGCGCGCCAGCGTCGAGCATGGTCTCCAAGGTCGCGCTTGTGTAGGGCACGCGTGCCAGGTTCGGGCAGCCGATGGAGGCGCAATTGACCCCATAATGAACGCGGTTATCGTCCCAGGCCTTGCGCAGGATGTCATGTTCAATGTTGTCGAGGGACAGCTCTTCACCCTCGACCGTCACCAGCTTTTTCTTCCAGGGACCGAAGGACAGGAAGCCCGAGGTAATGTCGCGGATGCTGTCCACCGGGTAGGCATCCAGAATGACGTCGAGCGTCACCGCGTTATACATGTTCAGCCAGTAGGCGTATTGCTCGTCTCGGGCATAGGCCGAGATCGGCAGCGCCGCCATGCCGGCGATGTAATTCTTGAGGGCCTGGTGGTCGGCATCGCTGACGGCGCTGTAGGCCACCCGCGTGATGCCGTCGTCGCTGTCGCGGACATACGCGTCCAGAAACGCTCCATAGGCCGAGTGATCAATCACCGCCGTCGCGTTGGCATCATGGGCGGAGAAGATATCCCCCAGCGATTGGGCCTGGGCAGGGGGGGTGAGCCCGCTCACCAGCGCCGCGGCGCCAGTGAGCGCAAGGCCCGTTTGGGTCAGCACGGTCCGCCGGGACATCATGGTCAGCCTCGCTTGGTTTGCGGCGGCGCGCCGGCCGCCTGTTCGTGGGGTTTGGTCTGCTCTAAGAGATACCGGAAGCCCGCTCCCCCTCCCAGGGGGCTTCGCGGGATCGTGACCAGGCGTGAAGACGCGCCAGCAAGGCCAATCGTCATTGACAGCGCCGTAGCCCTGAGGCTATGTCCTCGCCTTCTTTCAGTTGCGTGAATGCCGGGTGCGAGGGCGCCCAGGCGAAGGAGATTTCAGGTGAAACGCACATTTCAGCCGAGCCGGATCGTGCGTGCGCGCCGTCACGGCTTCCGCAAGCGTATGGCGACCAAGAACGGGCGCCTTGTCCTGTCGCGCCGTCGCGCCAAGGGCCGCAAGCGCCTGTCCGCTTAAGGCGGCTTGCTCTCCCGGAGCGGGGAGAGCCGCGCCATGACGCGCCTATCCACACCCCCTACTCTGCCCCGCCTCGCGGTCATTAAGACGCGCGATGCGTTTCTGCGTGCTGCGCGGGGCAAGCGAGCCGCCACGCGCTCGCTCGTCTTGCAGTGGCTGGAGGCGGAGACGGCGGTCCCCGAGATCCAAGTGGGTTTTACGGCCAGCCGCAAAGTCGGCGGCGCCGTGGTGCGCAATCGCGCCCGCCGGCGCCTGCGCGAGGCGGCGCGCGCGGTCTTACCCGCCAGTGGACGCCCGGGTGGCCTTTATGTTCTCATCGCGCGAGGGGAGACGGCGACGGTGCTTTACGCGCGGCTCGTCAGCGATCTGGCCCAGGCGGTGGATCGCGTGCATAAAGGCGGTGACGGGCCCGGGCGCAGACGGTCCCGACGGCCGAGCGAACGAGCCAGCAAACCCAAGGTCGCGCAGCCTGTGAAGGAGGACGGCTAGTGCAGAGCACACCGCCGGAGCCAGCGCCCGAACAAGGCGCCCCTCACGCCGCACCCGTGAAGGGCCATTTTCTCCGCCGTCTGGTGGTGGGCCTGTTGGTTGCTCCGATCCGTGTTTATCAGCGGTTCATTTCGCCTCTGTTCCCCCCGTCCTGCCGCTTTCAGCCCACCTGTTCTCATTATGCCGTCGAGGCGCTTCAGGTGCATGGGCCGGTCAAGGGGATGGTGCTGGCGATCCGCCGTCTGTCCCGCTGCCACCCGGTAAAGTGGCTCGGGGGCAGCTCCGGCTTTGATCCGGTCCCCCCGCCCAAGAGCTAAGGCGCGCAAGAGCCCCGGAAGATCCGAGGCGCCATGCCACTTTTCCGCCCCTTGCCCTATCGCAGGGCGAGAGGCACCGCTATATCTGTTGTCGGTTAATGCATCCAGGGATCGGGCCGCCGACACGGGCGAACGAGCCAAGGCGCGGGGGGATCCCTGGACCGCCCTGGAGAACACAGGGTGGAGGCGTGCCTGCCGACGGTCCCAAGGGGCCGGCCGGGCACCCGGATCGAAGGTCTGAAAGCAGCTCATGTCGGACTCGCGCAATTTTTTCCTCGCCATCGCAATGTCCCTGGCGGTGCTCTTCCTGTGGCAGATCCTGTTCGCGCCGCCGCCGCCGGACCCGGCCGAGATCGCCGCGCAGCAGGCGGCCGCCAATGGCGAGGCGCAACCCGGCACCACCGGTGAAGGCTATGACCTGCCCGTGCCCCAGCAGGGGCAACGGCCCGCCGGCTCGACGGGAGAGACGACCCTGCCCGGCAGGATCGTGCCGCGCGATGCGGCGCTGGCGCAAAGCCGGCGCGTCGCCATCGACTCCACCGCCATCAAGGGCTCCATCGCGCTCACCGGCGCGCGCGTCGACGACATCCAGCTCAAGCGCTATCGCGAGCGCGTGGAAGACGACAGCCCGATTATCACCCTGCTATCGCCGCGCAATGCCGAGGACGCCTATTACGTCCAGTTCGGATGGACCGGTGAGCCCGGCGCGCAAGTCACGCTGCCCGGCCCGGAAACGGTCTGGACACCGGTCTCCCAGGAGCCGCTGACGGAAGATAACCCCGTCCAGCTCTATTGGGAGAACGGCGAGGGTCTGCGCTTTGTCATCGAATACGCCATTGACGACAACTATCTGATCACCGCCACCCAGTCGGTCACCAATGCCAGTGGCCAGGCGGTGACCCTTTTTCCATACGGCCTTAGCGTGCGCCGGGGCGAACCCCAAAGCGAGGGCTTCTGGATCCTGCACGAAGGGTTCCTGGGCTATTTCGACGATGGGATGGAACAGCTCGGCTACAACGACCTGGAAGAGGGCGGCTTTGAACGCACCGCCAGCCAGGGCTGGCTCGGCATCACCAGCAAGTACTGGATGACCGCGCTGGCGCCGGCCGATGACAGCGCCTTTACAGGCCGCTTCCGCAAGCGCCTGTCGAACGGCCAGCCCGTCTTCCAGGCGGATATCCTGCTTGACGGCCAGACCATCATGCCGGGCGGCAATGTGCAGTCGAGCACCTTGCTGTTTGCCGGTGCCAAGAAGGTTTCGGTGCTGGAAACCTACGAAGCCACGCGGGGCATGGAGCGCTTCGACCTCGCGGTGGACTGGGGCTGGTTCTTCTTCCTGACCAAGCCGTTCTTCCACGCGCTCGATTTCTTCAACAGCCTCACCGGCAATTTCGGTGTGGCGATCCTGCTGCTGACCGTGGTCATCAAGCTCATCTTCTTCCCCCTCGCCAACAAATCCTATGAGGCGATGACGAAGATGAAGAAGGTGCAGCCCGAGATGATGAAGATCCGGGACCGCTACAAAGACGACAAGATGAAACAGCAGCAGG
>CAZVEE010000089.1:0-14515 GCA_964625525.1 uncultured Alphaproteobacteria bacterium
TTCGTCATCCTCGCATGCGGCATAAGAGACTTAGAGCGCTTTCAGGAAAAGTGTGTGCGATTTTCCGCCCGAAAAGCGCGCCCAAGTAAGGACTGAGAGCCGTTTCAATGATTGGGTTGTCATTGAAACGGCTCTCATGTCTCGCCCCTATGGGCGAATGCGCACGGGTAGAGTGGCGTAGCCCTTCACAAAGCTGGAGCGCACCCGCTCTGGCTCGCCCACCACTTCAATGGTGTGGAAGCGTTTGAGAATTTCTTCCCAGATGATGCGCAACTGCATTTCCGCCAGTCGGTTGCCGACGCAGCGGTGAATGCCGAAGCCAAAGGAGAGGTGGTGGCGCGGGCGCTCGCGGTCGATGATAAAGGAATCCGGGTTGTCAATTTCATCCGTATCCCGATTGCCGGACACGTACCACATGACCACCTTGTCGCCTTTGCGGATGCGCTTGCCACCCAGCTCCGCATCCGCCACGGCCGTGCGGCGCATATGCGCAAGCGGCGTCTGCCAGCGAATGATTTCCGGCACCATGCTTTGGATCAGGCGCGGATCGGCGCGCAGCTTGTCATATTCATCCGGATTCTGATTCAGTGCCAGGACGCCACCGGAAATAGAGTTGCGCGTGGTGTCATTGCCGCCGACGATCAGTAGAATGATGTTCCCCAGATACTCCTGGAAATCCATGTTCTTGGTGGCCTCGCCATGGGCCAGCATGGAAATCAGGTCGGTCTTGGGCGGCTCGTTGACCCGTTGATTCCACAGTTCTACGAAGTAGTGTCCGCACTCGCGCATCTCTTCGCGCCGACTTTCCATGCTTTCGATAATGCCGGAATTTTCATCCGCCGTCGCCACATCGGACCAGCGGGTCAGGCGCCGCCGCTCTTCGAACGGAAAGTCGAATAGGGTCGCCAACATCTGTGTCGTCAACTCAATCGAGACCCGGTCCACCCAGTCGAAGGTTTCGCCGATGGGCAAGTTGTCGAGAATGCCGGCCGCGCGGGTCCGGATTGTGTCTTCCATATTGGCCAGATTGCCGGAGGAGACGATGGGGGACACCACCTTGCGCTGCTCGTCATGCTTGGGCGGGTCCATGGCGATGAACATGGGCAAGGGAAAGTCATCGCGGGGGTCCTGAATGACGATGCCGCCCAGGGTGGATTCCGAGGAATAGATCTGGTGGTTGGTTTCCACCGTCATGATGTCCTTGAACTTGGTCACGGACCAATAAGGGCCATAGGCGCTCTCGGGGCAAAAATGCACCGGGTCTTCTTTGCGCAGGCGCTCGAAATGGGTCCAGAAAGAATTGGTTTTGAACAATTCCGGGTCCGACACGTCGATCTTGTCGAGGGGAAGCGAATACGGATCGACGGCGGGGGTTTGTTCCCGTCCGAACGGCGTGCCTCTCATGGTGGTCCTCCCTGCTGGACGTGGCGTGATGCCTAGGATGCGCCGATGCTTGTGGTCTTTAGCTTAAAGATTGAAAGTGACGCTGCCGTCATCATAGCAAAGCCCGCCGCAGGAGGCTATCTCCCGGGCGGGCGTCTTCCAAGGCGGATGCAACCGCGGGAGAGATGGGTGATCAGTGCACCCAGACCGGCTGCATGCTGTTCTCGCGAATGGCGTTTTGGGCCGCTTCGAAATCGGTCATGACCGCGACGCGGGTGCCATCGGCGGCGTGAACCGCATAAAGCCGGTAATCATCAGGCATGTCATCAAGGCCTTGCACATCGTCGCGCAGGTCGCCGGCGGCGATTTCCTTCACATAGGCGATCTTCGGCGCGCCCAATTGCGCCAGCGCCTCATCGGTCATGATGGGAGGGGAGGTGTCCATGGCAAAATCCTCTTGTTGGCCAGCCCCTGGAGACCCCGATTGGGCATCGCCGGCGGCTGCGTGAGGGACAACATCCGGGCCCCGGCCAAGGGACCCGAAACCCGTTAATCCTTGTCTGGACCGGACGCGGCAAGCGCGATTTTGCGCGGCGCCGGACGCGCGGGCTCGGCGGCGTGTTCAGCCGCATCACCGTCCCGGATTTCAATGCGTTTCACCGCAATGTCAGGCTGCGGGCGCACCAGATCGATATTCAACAGGCCGTTGCGCAGATCCGCTCCCATGACCTCGATACCGTCGGCGAGGATGAAAGCGCGCTGAAACTGGCGCGCGGCGATCCCGCGATGCAGATAGGTGCGCTCTTCGTCGTCGCTCTGGCGGCCACGGATGACGAGTTGGTTGTCCTCCACGGTCACCGCGAGGCCATCCCGCTCGAACCCGGCCACCGCCAGCGTGATGCGCAGGGCATTTTCGCCGATCTGCTCGATATTGTACGGGGGGTAGCTGTCATTCGCCGATTTCGAGACCCGGTCGAGCACACGCTCTAGCTGGTCAAAGCCGAGCAGAAACGGGCTGTTGAAGTGAGAAAACCGGGTCATCCGCGCAGTCCTTGTTACAAGCGACTCCTAAAACCTTCAGCGCCCGCCCCAGCCTTAGGCGACAGGCGCATGCTTCATAATTGGGCAAAGGCGAGGGGTGTTCAAGATGGGCGCGCGGGCGCATCCGTGGGCCACCCGAGGGCAACCGCGAGTTTGTCGACGCTGGAAGGACCGTCGCCAAACACGTAATCCGTGTCATGGACGATGACCTCACGCGCGTTATGGGCGCGCAGGATCTGCACCACCTCGTAGATCCGCTCTGCCGGGGCGGTCAGCATGACCGAGAAGCCGGGCCCCTCGCCATGATGCGGCATAATCTCCACAGGGCCGCTGATCAGCGTATCGAGCGCCTGGTCCAGGGGCGCGCCGGCCGCGGCATTGCCGGGCAGGCGGGCCCGGAGCATTTTGCGGCTGGCGGCGCTGGTTTTGGCGTCCACCATGTCAAGAAAACGGCGCAGGGCCGCGCGGGCCGCGTCGCTCCAGGGGGCACTGGGCGCTCCGGTGACAAAGAGGGTGGCTTGCGAGGCGAGGATCACGCCATTGCGCAAGGGTTTCAGGTGATTGGCCGCCAGCGTCTCGCCGGTGGAGGTGATATCCACGATAATGTCGGCGACGCCGGTGGCCGGGGTTGCTTCCGTCGCGCCGTCGGAGCGCACGATGCGATAATCGCCAACACCATGGGCGGAGAAAAAGCCGCGCGTCAGCGTCCGGTATTTCGTGGCGATGCGCAGGCGTCGGCCATGGCGGCGGCGGAAGGCCTGCGCCACTTCCGCCAGGTCGGTCATGGTGTCCACATCGATCCAGGCGCGCGGACAGGCGACCACCAGATCAGCCCGTCCAAAGCCCAGCGGGCGCACCGCCAGCGGCGCGCCTTTGGCGCGCGTGGCGGCCCTATCGAGATCGGCTGGGGGGTGGCCCGTCAGCTCACTGACGAGGTCGAGGCCCGTGACGCCCAGATGCACTTCGCCGGTCATCAGGCGTTGGGGAATTTCCGAGGCGGCCGTCAAATCCACCACGCAGTCGGGCAGGCTGGGAATGCGGGCGGTATAGTCACGTGACCCCGCGCCGGTCTTCACCGCAAAGCCGCAAGAGGCGAGAAAGGACAAGACCGGATCAAGCAGCCGGCCCTTGCTGGGGAGCGCCAGGCGCAGGGGGGCAGTCATTGGGATCTCTCCGCAAAGGCGCTGAGCTGGTCGAGCGGCAGGGCGTATTGCTTGTTATCCGCCTGGGAGCGGATCAGCACGGTGGACACGGCCGCTGCGTCTGTCTCGATAATGATGATATAGGGTGCGGTTGAAACGGGTACCTCCAGCCCGCCATCCGCTCCCAGATCAATGCTCACCCGCCAACCAGCGGCACGCAAGGCGCGGGCGGCCTCGACACTGGCTTGCGGGGGGGTGGGGGGATTGGCGTAGATATGGGCGTGAACCGGGGTCTCGACAGTCACCGGCGCGTCGAACAAGCGCGGCTCGGTGGCCAGCAGCATGCGTTCTACCCCTAAGGCAAAGCCAATGGCCGGGCAGTCTGCATCCGGATCAAGAGACGCCATGAGATGGTCGTATCGCCCGCCGCCGCCCAGCGGCCAGATGTCGTCCTCTCCGTCATGAGCGATTTCGAAGATGAAACCGGAGTAATAATCGATGTCGCGCTTCACGCCGGTGCCGAGCATGCACGCATCCAGATCCACGCCATAGGCGTCGAGCAGGTCAAGGCGTTTGCGGAACTCGTCCAGGATGGGTGTGAAGGGCACACCGGTCTCGTGGCCAAAGCGGGCGATGGCTTCGAGCGCCTCGCGCGGTTCGCCCTCAATGCGCAGGAAGGCGTCGATACGCTCGGCCACATCCCGAGGCAGACCCTGGCCGCGCGCGCCGGCATTCTCAATCATCCGTTCCACAATTTCATCGATGCCACGCGCGCCCACGCGATTGATATCAGCAACAGAGAGAAAGCCCTGGATCAGGCGCACCGCCTTGTCCCGGCCAATGGCGGCGACACTCTCCGCAAGCGCCAATTGCTCCGGTGACAGATCAGTCTGATCCAGGGGCGTGCGCCCGCGCAGTGCCGATGGATCGCGTTTGAGCGTCAGCTTTACATGTTCGGGCAACACGAAGTGATCGAGCAACACCCGGAAGAAGCGCACATCTCCAAGGATCATCAGGGGGGTCTCGATTCCGGCCGCATGGGCCGCATCCACGGCGAGAGCCACGACTTCCGCCTCTGCCGCAACCGGGTCTCCCCGGCCTAATAACTCAATGCCGGCTTGGTGGAACTGACGGAAGCGGCCCGGACCGGGCGCCTCGTGGCGGAAGACCGGGCCTATATAGGCCAGCCGTGCGACGCCCGACGCCGGCAGGCCCCGGCGCAGCATCAGCCGGCAGACCGGAATGGTCATTTCCGGGCGCAGGCATAGTTCTCGCCCCTGCGGATCGTCGAAGAGATAGGTGCGCCGCCGCGTATCCTCGCCGGAGCGCTCCAACAGCGCCTCGGAGCCGTCAATGGCGGGCGGCTCCACCCGGGCATAGCCGTAGCGGCGGAACGTATCCTCCAGCTTGCGCGTGAGATCGCGCAAGGCGCTGAGCCCCCGCGCATCCAGATCGAGAAGGCCAGCCTGCGTCATGCCAGTTTGGGTCATCTTGGGCGCTCCCGGCGCGCGAACGGAGAAAGAGCTTAGCCGAGGCGGGCAAGGATGGCCTTAACAGTGTCCACCATGTCGGCGCGGGCCACGACCTGCTGGGCGCGGGACTTGTCCTTCCACTCATCATGATCGGCGATGGTCTTGGCCAGTTCACTGCCCATCACCAAGTCTTTGATGGATACCGTTCCCGCGGCGAATTCATCCGAGCCGGCGATGATCGCCACCGGGCTGTTGCGCCGGTCGGCATATTTCATCTGTTTCTGGAACTTCTGACTGCCCGCATAAAGTTCGGTGCGAATGCCGGCTGCGCGCAGGTCCTGCGCAAGGCCCGCATAATCGGCCACATGGCCTTTGTCCATGACTGTCACCAGCACCGGACCCCATTGTGCGCCCGTATCAAGCCGCCCGGCCGCATCAAGCGCGGCGAGCAGGCGATCAACACCGATGGACACGCCGGTGGCTGGTACTCGTTCGCTCACGAACCGTTCCACAAGACCGTCATAGCGCCCGCCCCCCGCGACCGAGCCGAACTGGCGCGGCTGGCCTTTTTCGTCCGGGATTTCGAACGTGATGACCGCTTCCATGACCGGGCCCGTGTAATAGGCCAAACCCCGGACAATGCTGGGATCAAAGCGCACCTGGCGTTCCTCCAGGCCGAGGCCATCCAAGAGGCGGGCGATCTCCTCCAGTTCCGTGACGCCTTGTGCGCCGGTCTCGCTGGTGCCCACAACCTCTTTGAGGCCCTCACACACCGCCTGGCGCGTGTCGCCGGTAACTTGCATGAAGGCCAGGATCCGCTCTGCCTGCTCCGGCGCCAGGCCCGCCCCCTTGGTGAAGTCGCCAGAGTCGTCCTTACGGCCTTCGGTGAGCAGGAGGCGCACGCCGTCAAAGCCGACCCGGTCGAACTTGTCGATGGCGCGCAGCACCGGCAGGCTGGCGGCCGCATCCATGTCCGCACCGATGCCGATCATTTCCAAGACACCATCGAGCACTTTGCGGTTGTTCATGCGCACTTCGTAATCGCCGCGCTTCAGGCCCAGCGCCTCCAGCGCTTCGGCCAGGATGGCGCAGTTTTCCGCGTCCGCGGTCATGCCGGGCGCGCCGACCGTGTCCACGTCGAATTGCACAAACTCGCGATAGCGTCCGGGGCCGGGTTTTTCGTTGCGCCAGACGGGCCCCACCTGATAGCGCCGGAAGGGCATGGACATGGTCTTCCAATGCTCTGCGACAAAGCGCGAGAGGGGCGCGGTGAGGTCATAGCGCAGGGAAATCCACTGCTCGTCATTGTCGCGCAAGGCAAAGACGCCGCCTTCCGGCTCGTCCTGCTCGGGCATGAACTTGCCCAGCACGTCCAAATACTCAATGGCCGGGGTTTCCAGCGGATCGAACCCATAGCGCTCATAAACCGAGCGGATAGTGTCCAGCATGGCATGGCGATGGCGCAGGTCCTGGGCCAGGGTGTCCTTGAAGCCTTTCGCCATGCGCGCGTTGAGCGCGTTCGCCCGCTCCGCCATGCTCGTCATCCTTGGGTTGGAGGTCGTGACTCGGCCTTAGCGGCCAGAGCAGGGGATATAGCGCGCAGGCAGGGCCGGCGGCAACCGCAGCGGCCCGCGAGCGGTATTGACCCACAAAAAAAGGGCCGGAGTGCTCCGGCCCTTGTCTGAGATCCTCGCGCCCGGCGGTGGATCAATCGAGCACGCCCGGCCAGTTGGCATCGGCCTTGGCAATATTGCCCGGGACATCGCGCTGCCAGCGGCGCTGGACGCTCGCGCTGACATTCAGATAGAGCGTGCCTTCATGCAGGGACCAGACTTCCGGATCGCCTTCCGCCAAGCCGCCGCGCGAGACTGCATAGGCGCAATAGCCGCCATAGGCCGGGCGATATTTGTCGGGGTCGGCCAGGAAGAGGTCAAGATTTTCCTGGCTGGCGAAGCGCCAGGTCGCGCCCTTGTACTCGGTCGTGAACGCGTCGTCGCCCATCACCGGGCCGCCGTCCTGATGGTAGGACACGGTGTCATACCCACCCACTGCATGGGTCCAGCCTTCCGAGAACAGGCCGCCTTCGCGCTGATAGATTTCCGGCGACGCGGCCTGGGCCAGGGTCGCGCTCAAGGTCAAAAAGGCTGCTGCGAGAAAGCCGCCCAGGGTCGTCTTGAAGACTGCGGACATTGGAGTGTCTCCCTCTCAAAGTTGGTCCCGCCGTGACGACCGGGACATGGGGGTGTCCTACCCGGGATCCAGGCCCCGTGCATCACACAACCGCGCGAGGAAGTCTCACTGAACAGTGAACAGAGTGTTATGATGAACCGCGCGTCGTCCGCTGGGCCGAGGCCATTTCGGCCATAAGCGAGAACAGGGTTGCCGGATCAGCAGCCGTGGGATTGTCCGTGTAGGTGCGGTACAGCGTAACCACATTCACCGCCACCCGTTCCGCATCAAGCCACTGTGCATAGTCGCCGAGCGCGATATCATGGGCAGCTTCCTTGGCCGACAGGCCCGCGTTGAAGCGGCCGCGTGCTTCATTGTCGAGAAACACCAGGTAATCCCGCATGCGCCGCACGCCAGCTTTATCCGTAATTGGACCATGACCGGGAACGATCACATCCACATCCATGGCCAGGATCCGCTCGCATGCGGCGATCCAGTTGCTTACGGGACCCGCCCACATGACCGGTGTGCCGTCGGCAAAGATAATGTCGCCCGTGTAGACAACGCGGTCGGACGGCACATGCACGAGCGTGTCACCGCGCGTATGGGCCGGGCCTACCTCGATCAAGTGCACGGCCTTGTCGCCCACCATCAGGGTCAAGTCACCCGAGAAGGTTCGTGTGGGAAGCTTCAGCTCAATGCCCTCAAAGTGGAACTGGCCGAAGCACGCCAGGAAATAGGCGCCGAGCTCACCCATATTGGGCGCTTCTTTCACCATGAAGGCGAGAAGGTCCGGCGGCGCCTCGGTCATCTCCGCGGCCGTGGCCTCCGTTGCAATGATTTCGGCATTGGTGACAAGCCGGTTGCCAAAAGTATGGTCGCCATTGGCGTGGGTGTTGACGAGATAGGTCAGGTCACCGGGTTTCAGCCGCGTGGCCTCGCGGATGGCGTCGAGCATTTCGCCGGTGAGCATCTCGTCGAACAGGGTATCGATCAGGAGCGACTCCGCGCCATCAATGACGAGCCCCGCATTGCTCCACCCCCAGCCGCCATCGGGCTGAAGATAGGCCCATGCTCCTGATCCCGAGCCGTCGCCAGTGCCCAAGTCGTGCAAGCCTTTGGTGTATTCCCAGCGCCCCATAGCGCGCCTCCCATCCGGTTTAGGCGGGGCGGCGATGATCCCGTCACGGATGACCCGGCAGGATCATCCGTTGTGCGAGCGCGCCCTAAGCCCTTGACCTTTCGGATAGGATGCCCGGGCGAGGACACCTCTGGCAAGAGGGGGCCATGACAGCGGCGTCAGTTGGAGAGCGCCTCTAGAATGCGCGCCCAGCTGCGCGTGCCACGATGGAAGCTGGCCACATCATATTTCTCGTTGGGGCTGTGAATGCGGTCGTCGTCAAGCGCAAAACCCACCAGCAGGCTGTCCATGCCCAGAAGCCGCTTCATGGAGCCCACCACGGGAATCGAGCCCCCGCAGCCAATCAGCGCCGTTTCGGTGCCGAATTCCTGGGTGAGCGCTGCACACACCTTGTCCAGGTGCGGATTGTCCGTGTCGACGGCAAGCGCGGGGCTGGCGCCGTGCTTGTGAAAGTTGACCGTGCAATCGGCGGGCAAGTGGGCCCGCACGAAGGCGCGGAAGGCCTCTTGGATGGCGTGGGGGTCTTGTTCGCTGACCAGACGGAAGGAGATTTTGGCAGAGGCCTCAGCCGGGATCAGGGTCTTAAACCCGTCCTTGGTGTAACCGCCGACAATACCGTTCACGTCGCAGGTGGGCCGGGTCCAGACCTGTTCCAGGTGGCTGCGTCCCGCCTCGCCAGCGGCCTGGGTCAGGCCCACGGGACCCAGGAAGTCCTGGGCGGTCTGGCCAAGCTTGGCCCATTGGGTTTTGAGGGCGTCAGGCGTTTCGGCGACACCGTCGTAAAAGCCCGGGATTTGGATGCGGCCGTCCGGGCCATGCAGCGCCGCCACGATGCGCCCGAGCACGTGGATGGGATTGAGGGCGGCACCGCCGTAAAGACCCGAATGCAGGTCCCGCGCCGGGCCGCGCACGGTGATCTCTTCAGCCAGCATGCCGCGCAGCATGGTGGTAACGGCGGGCGTGCGTGTATCCCACATCCCGGTGTCACAGATCAGCGCCACGTCGGCGCGCAGCTCCTCCGCATACTGCTTAAGAAAGGGATCGAGATTGGCGCTGCCGCTTTCTTCCTCGCCTTCAAGCAGGATAGTGACCGGCACCGGCAGGTCCCCCGTGGCACTGATCCAGGCACGACAGGCCTCAATGAAGGTCATGAGCTGACCTTTGTCATCGGAAGCGCCACGGGCGCGGATTTCCTGGCGCCCGCTTGCGCCTTGTGTCAGCACCGGCTCGAAAGCGGGGCTGGTCCAGAGGTTTTCCGGGTCCGCGGGCTGCACGTCGTAATGGCCGTAAAACAGCACATGGGGCCCCTGCGGCGTGCCCGAGCGCGGACGCCAATGGGCGACCACCATGGGCTGGCCCGCGGTCGGGGCCACGCGCGCTTCGAAGCCAAGGTCGGCCAGATCCCGGGCGAGCCATTCGGCCGCCCGCTGACAATCGTCCTGAAAGGCCGGGTCGGTGGACACGCTCGGGATGCGCAGCAGATCGAACAGGCGTTCCAGACTGCGCTTCTGGGCGCCATCGATGCCGGTGAGAACGGTGTCGAGAGAGTTACTGAACTGATTGATCATGCGCTCGATCCTGTCGGTCATGAGGTGGTCCTTGGGGCGCGGGGGGCGCGGGGGCTGAGCCAGGTATCCTGACGCCAGGCTTCGTGAAAGATGAGTATGCCCGCACTATGCCACGCTCCGGTGGAAAACGGGCCCATAATGATGACGCGCGCGCCAACCCTGGGTCAGGTCCGGGCCTTGGGCACCCGTTCCCAGCTGGGTCTTAGATCGAAAGTGTTGTCCATCCGCACCATGGCTCTCTTGAGTGCAGCCGCCCGTCTCCGCGTGGCTCTCTGCCGCTTTCCGCTCATTGCTTGTGGCACTAATGTGTCAATACAGGTCACAGGCAACGCCGCAGGCGGCGGGCCGAGCGCATGGGGACCTGCGCGCGCTCAGGACAGTGAACACCAAACAGACACCGAGTCGGGGGGACAATATGAAATCGAATGCCACGCGCACGCTCTTTCTGTCGGGACTATTGGCCACCAGCAGCCTTGTCGTCCCGTCCCTGGCGGTAGCGCAGGATGTGACGGCGGATGACAGCGACCGCGAAGTCATCGTCGTGACGGTTGAGCGCCGGGAGCAGAGCATTCAGGACGTGGCCGGGACCGTGTCCGTGCTCCAGGGCGACGATCTGCGCCGTCTCGGGATCACGAATGTGGAAGACCTGGACCAAAGCGTGCCGGGTCTGTCGATTTCCAACAACCAGGGCAATATCGAAGTCTTTATCCGCGGCATCGGGTCGAGCAACAACACCGAGCTTGGGGACCCCGCCGCCGCGACCCACTTGAACGATGTCTATGTGCCACGCCCGTCCGGCTTCGGCGCCGCGTTCTTCGACATTGAACGGGTTGAGGTGAATATCGGCCCACAAGGGACCTTGCGGGGGCGCAACGCCACGGCCGGGTCGGTGAACATCATTCCCTGGGCCCCTGGCCTGGGCGTCTGGGATTTCGCCGTGGAAGCCAGCTACGGCAATTTCGACACCTATCAAATCGAAGGTGTTGCCAATATTCCGATTGGGGACATTTCCGCGCTGCGCATCGCCGGCTTTATGATGGAGCATGACAGCTACTTGACCAATGTCACGCCGAATGCGGACAAGTTGGGTCTGACGGGCGTGCGGAATTCGGAAGCCGAGGGGATCGACGTGGCCGAAGCCGCCGACGACTTCGGCGTGCGCATCGGCTATCGCATTGAGCCGTTTGATCGCTTCCGGGCGACGTTCACCTATGACTATGTGGAGCAGAAGGGCACGGGCTATACGGGCGTGAACTTTGCCAATCCTCTGGGCAATGGGGTGCGTCCGGACGAAATTGACGATCCGCGCGAGGTGTTCGGCCGCTCCACCACTCCAGATGAAGATACCGAACATTGGGGGATCAAAGGCCACTTTGAGTATGAGACCGACTGGTTCAACATCGAAGTGATCTCCTCCTACCGAGATCTCGTCTATGATTATGAGTTCGTGACCCCAGCGGGGCCGAACTATCCCGGTGCGCTCGACAACCTGATGCCCTTTGGCGAGACGTTCGACAATTTCTCGCGTGTTCGCTTCATTACAGATTCCGAATCCTTCGTGAACGAAGTACGCCTGTTTGCCAAAGAGGGTGAGCGCCTTTTCTGGACTGTCGGGGCGTTCTACTTCATCGAAGATCAGCGCACCTTCCTGGGCACCACCGGTGACCGCAATCCCTTTTTCCAGGGCGTTGAGTTCAATCAAACGACGGATACGGAAAGCTATTCCTTCTATGGCGACGCCACTTTCGATGTGACGGATAAGGTCCGTATCACCGGGGGCGTGCGCTACACCAAGGACGAGAAAGAGCGTTTCGGCGTGAATGCGCGCTACGCTTTTGGCGTGGGTGGGCCGGATTTCTCCTGCTGCTTCATCAACGGCATTGCGCACGGAACGCAGGGCTTCGAGTTCGCGGGCCTTGATCGCAAGATCATCATCCCGGATCAAAATGCAGACGGTGAGGTGGATGCGGAAGAATCCATCGCTTTCTTCTTTGATGGGATCCGTAATTTCGGTAAGCGAGACGGTTTCGACGATGTGTTCCCGGGCGGCCGGCAGATCCAAGATGCAATTCCGAACCCGGCCGATCGGGCACCATGCGTTGGGAGTTTTGCCTTTGTAGGCAGCTGCGGCAACTTCGTGCCGGAGTTTGATGGGGTGGTGGACTTCTCCCTGGCGCCGTTCAACTCTTCCTTTGCGCCGCAGAGTGGTCGGTTGGAGAACGATTTCGTCGATTGGCGGGCTCGTTTGGAATATGATGTGACGCCGGATCACTTGCTCTATGCCCTGGTGGCGACGGGGAACAAGTCCGGTGGTTTCAACGACAACATCGAAGGCACACAAGGCCTGGGCGTGTCGAACCCGGCCCAGAACGCGCCGGTTGCCTTTAATACCGATACGCTGGCCCCGACCTATGACCCGGAGAAGGTTACGCTCTACGAGATCGGGAGTAAGAACGAATTCGATGTGGGCGACGTAACCGTGCTGCTCAATGCCAGCGGCTTCTATTATGACTATACTGATCTTCAGCTCACGACACTGACCTCGACGGCCCAGATCCTTCAGTTTGAAGGCGTGCCGGGCGACGAGGTCCCGGATGCGTTGGCCGGCAATGTGGTGGCCTTCACGTTCAATGCCGCCAATGCCGAGATCTACGGCGCCCAGATCGAGGCGGGCCTGCGCTTGCCGGGCAACTGGAACATTGACACCACGCTGTTGTTCCTGGAAACCGAGATCGTCGACTCCATCGCGATTCAGGACAGCCGGTTCCAGGCGGACGTGGCGCCGGAAGAAGCAGTGAACCAGTCCATTGAGGGGAATGAACTGCCGCGCACGCCCGACATTCAGTTCAACGGCTCACTCTCGAAGGTCTGGGACATCGCGTATGGTCAGCTCGATATGATCTGGTCCTTCGGCTATCGGTCGTCTCAGCACCTGACCATCTTCAATGGGATCGATTATCAGAACCCGGATAACCCTCGCCTGCGCCTTGATGACGAGGTGGACGGGTACTGGACCGTGGATGCCGGTGCTGGCTTCTCTTATGGCGATGACGACTCGTTCCGGCTGGAAGTTTTCGTGAACAATCTGACGAACCAAGCCCAGGAACAGGGGATTATCATCACCCAGTTCGACAACACCCGCTTCTTCAATCGGCCCCGCACCTATGGGGCGCGGATCCGGTCGCGGTTCTGATGGGATGAAGGGGAGCGGCCCTCGGCGAGCGTCGCTCCCTCCTTTCTGACGAGATCCGCGGCTGTCACAATTGTGTCGTCGTCATTTCAAATTTTCATTGTGCCAATTTGGGGCTTGCAGCGGCCCATCAAGACCGACCGCAGTTGAGGCTTGCACTTTTTACGAATCATATTTGAATTGTCACACCTTTGTGCTACCTCTCTTGGCGCATTACATGACCGCAAGGTCTGTCTGGTCTTGAGTATGTCATGGCTGGTGCCACCAGGTCGTGAAGGGACTGGCGTGCCCACCGTTTCACAAGGGGGTCACTATGGTTAGCTTTATGGGTCCGACGTCGCTGCCTTTCGCGAATGCAGCGCCTCTCTTCAATGTGATCAACACGGCGACGAATGCCGCAGACACGATCATCGGCACCTCGGTTGCTGATCTGATCAACGGTCTGAAGGGCGCCGATATCATCCGTGGTCGTCAGGGCGACGATGAACTGCGCGGCGGCGACGGCAATGATACCATCGAAGGCAATAGCGGCGCCGACAGCATCTTCGGCGGCAATGGCATGGACATGCTCTTTGGCGGTGCCGGTTTCGATGATCTGTCCGGCGGTGACGGCAGTGACTTTTTGAGCGGTGACGGCGGCAACGACGAGCTGCGCGGCGGCGACGGCGGCGACACGCTTGACGGCGGCGCCGGCAATGACATGCTGGGCGGCAATGACGGGGTGGACATTCTGCTCGGCGGGGCCGGTGACGACGATCTGCGGGGCGGCAACGGCGATGACGATCTGGCCGGGGGCAGCGGCAATGACGTGCTGCGCGGCGGCGACGGCATGGATATCCTGCGGGGTAATCAGGGGGCAGATCAGCTCTTTGGCGGTAATGGCGATGATATCCTGCGCGGTGGCCGGGACAATGACGACCTGCGCGGGAATAGCGGTTCGGATGTCATCGCGGGCGGTCGCGGCAGTGACGATCTGCGGGGCGGCACCGGCGCGGATCAATTCGTGTTTGGCGGCAATCTGCAAGACGGCGATGTGGATGCCGACATCATCTACGACTTCGAAGATGGTGTGGACGTCATCAATCTGAACGGTGGTTTGAGCGTGGTGGGCCCCATCGTGGACGACGCGCAAGGCGATGCCATTGTGACGCTGAGTTCCGGCGACACCATCGAGGTGCGCGGTGTTTCGGCGGCTGATCTGACCATGGCCGATTTCATCTGATCTCGTGACGTGCTCGGAAGAGCAAACGAAGCTGATCAGCAAGACAGCTGACCCCGGAGCAAAGACGGCTCCGGGGTTTATCGTGTGCGGCGCTGGTGGAAAGGTCAGTCCTGAGAGCGCTCTAGGGTCTGTAGAGATTCAGCATTCCCATTTTTAGCGAACAGTGATTCAAGCTCCCAAAAGGTAG
>CAZVEE010000090.1:0-14456 GCA_964625525.1 uncultured Alphaproteobacteria bacterium
CAAACCGGCTGCACAATCAAACCGGCTGCACAATCAAACCGGCTGCACAATCAAACCGGCTGCACAATCAAAAAGGGCCGCGCGTCCAGCGAGGGTCGCGCGGCCCTTGAAACGGATCCGGTCCGACCAAGTGGCCGAACCGGATAGATCCGTCAGTAGCGGGCCTTCACACCGAACGAGAATGTGCGACCGAGGTCGTACTGTTCGATGAGCACCGATTCCTGCTCCAACTCGTATTCGTCATTCAGCAGGTTGCGCGCGGCAAAGCTGAACTCGTAGGCACCACCGAAGAGCGGCAGTTCCCGCGAATACACGAAGTCGAGCAAGATCGGCGGGGTCTCGATCTGGTCATCAATGCCATCGACACCAACACCGTCGATCCGTTCACCCGTGTAGTTGAACAGGATCGCCGCCCGTTCACCCCGGTCGAAATCCGTGAACCCGAACTGCAGGTTCGCTAGGATATCCGACTGACCCTGCAACTCACGCGAGTCGTTGGTCAGGATGGTGCCGGAAGGCACGGTCGTTTCGGAGTCGATGTAAGCCGCGTTCGCATAGATGAAGAAGTCGCGCGCACCCAGCCAATCCCAGCCGAACCAATCCTGGAACTGCAGGCCGTACTGGATTTCGGCTTCCACACCGATGAGTTCAGCTTCTTCGCCGTTGATGAAGCTGCGGCGATACTCGTTACCGACCCGGAACACCGTCTCTTCGATCGGATTGTCGATCTGCTTGTAGAAGGCACCAACGGTCAGGAACTCGTTGCGCGCGAAGTACCATTCCCAGCGAATGTCGAAGTTATCAACTTCACCGATTTCCAGGAACGGATTGCCTTCCACTTCCACGTCGCGTTCCGCATCCAGGAACGGCGAAGTGGACAGTTCACGCAGGCTCGGACGGTTGATCGTTTGGCTGTAGCCGACACGGACCTGATTGTTCGGGAGGAATTCCCATGTCGCCGTCACGGACGGCAGCAGGAACTCACCCGTCAAAGTGGTCACGATCGCATCGCCTTCATCGAAGGCCAAGACGGTCGGAGTGTCGCCCCGGCAGGTCTGCGGCGTGACGCCCGACCCAGCAAAATCAGCACAGAAGATCGGCGAGCGCGCGAAGCTGAACTGGTTCTGCTCGGAGTCTTCGTAGCGCAGACCGGCCGCCACACGAATGGTCGGCGTGATCAGAGCATCCAGACCCGCATAGGCCCCGAAGATTTCGGAGTCCGCCTCAAAGGAGTCCGACGGCTGGGTGAACTCGGAGAGCACATAGCCATTCGGGTCAATATTGACGCGGCCGAAGATGATTTCGGGGATTTGAGCCCGCAACTCGTCAGACGGCAGACCTACGATCCCGTCCGGCAGGAACTCAAACCGGCGCAGGGTCGAAAGGCGTTCCTGCTCTTGGTAAGACAGGCCGAACTTCAATTCCACATCGTAGCCGTAGAAGTCGAACGGCTGGCGGATATCGGCGCCCACTTCCCACGTCTCATCTTCCAGAGAGGCGTAGACCGTGTCGTTGTTCAGCGCTTCCCGGCGATCCAGCAGGAACCCACCGAAGAGTTCGTCGAACTCGTAGAGGAATTCCTTCCGGTTCTTCACGTCCCGCGTGGCTTCCGAGTAGGACGCCCGCCAGGTGAAGATCGTGTCCTGGAACGTATCGGTCGGCAGCAGGGTGAAGTAGTGCTCACCAATTACCTGGTTGGACCAAGTCTGACGTTCGATCCAGTCGATCCGCGCGTCCTGAGCCACGAAGTCGTCTTCGCGGTCGACGCCGGTCTCCAGCAAGGCTTCTTTCGTCGTCTTGCGCAGGATCATCGACGTGAACTTGATCGAGTTGTCATTGTCCAGCGCAAAGCCGACCGACGCTAGCGCGTTCAGGTCGATGGTCTGAACCGTCTCGAAGAAGCCACACTCGAAGCGACCGATTTCGTCACACCCTTCCGCATTGGCGGAGTTGTCGATTTCGATTTCGCCACCGGCCACCACGTCACGGCGCAAGCCGTCCTTGGTGAACCAGGAGTTACCGTAATCGGCAACCAGGATAACGCCCAACTCACGCTCACCGCCGAGCGACCAACCATTGCCGTAAGCGGCACTGAAGGACAGATCCGGCGGGATCGAGTCATCTTCCTGGATCGACCAGACATTCGGCAGGCTTTCGCCCGCGATTTCCAGTTCGGTCGCATTCAGGACGCTCAGGTCGCTGGGAATGGCGCTGGACGGGAACTCGCGGAAATCGTCGATATCGTCGATCCCGGTCCAGTCGTAATCACTGCCATTATAAGTGAGTCCCTCTTCGAAGGACGTCACGGTGTTGATGCCGAGCGAGGCGCCGATTTCGAAGAATTCTTCGTCGGGCACCGCCACGGTGCGCAGCTCCAGCAGACCACCGCCGAAGTCAGCGGAGAATTCCGGAGAATAAGTCTTCTGAACCAGGACACTTTCCAGAATGGACGTCGGGAAAATGTCGAGGGGCACCACATTGCGCAGCGGCTCATTGCTGGGCAACACAGAACCGTTGAGCGTGGCCTTGGAGTAACGCTCGTTCAGACCGCGGACGATCACGAAGCGACCGTCATCGAGGCTGAGGCCAGTCAAACGCTGCAGGGCATCCGCGACATTGGAGTCCTGCGTCCGCGTCAGAGCCTCGGCATCGAGGATGTTAGAAATTTCAGAGGTCTCGCGCTTTTCGTCCGGGACGAAAGCACCTTGGACCGTGATGACCTCGTCCGACGTTACCGTCGGTCCGTCGGTCTGGGCCATGGCGAGACCGGGCATCATGATCGCCGTGGAGGCGAGCAGAGCACCTGTCAGCATGGTGCGGGTCGGTTTCATCGGCAACTGCCCCCCAAAGGTGGTCGTGGCGTGGCAAAGGAATAAACCCCGTGGCGGCCGCAGCCGCCACGGGAAAGCCATTGGGCTTACTGGTTCAGCCAGACAGTCCAGCCTTGGGTGAAGTCGTCATCCGTCGCCGGCACCGCGCCAATGTTGGCCGTGGTGGTGAAGAACGGATCCACGCCCGCCAGATCGGCAGCCGGGACAGCGTTCTCGTTGGCACCGTTGACGTAGAACACACCGCCACCGAAGCGCTCGACCAGGGACGGAGCCCCGACGGTCACGTTCGGCGAACCAAGGAGGAAGCCTTCCAGGTCGTTGGCGATGTCGTCGTCTTCGCTTTCGATCGCGTCACCCGGGGTCACGTTACCGATCAGGAAGCTCTCCACCGTCAGCGTGCCAGCAGCCACCTGGTCATAGGTCGCTTGGCTGTCGATGTCGAAGCTGGCGTCACGGAAGTTCGCGATCACCGTGTTGAAATAGTTACCAGCCGTACCGCGACGCAGCACGATGCCCGTGTCACCCACGTCCGGCGCGCCGCCAACGAAGGTCATGTTGGCCATCTGCGGCGTGGCACGCGGCAGGGCATCGTTGTCGGCTTCCAGGTTGTCAGCCTCGATACCCCGGTCGGCACCTTCCGGGTGCAGCGGGTTCTGAACCACAAGAGCGGTCTGAACCTTACCCGACCAGCCTTGCGTCCAGTCGATGGAGTCGTCGCCAGCGCCGGTCACAACGAGGTTGCGGGCGTTGGTGGCGCCACCGAAGAACTCGATGCCGTCGTCCTGACCGTTGTGCACCTGCACGTTCTCAACAACCGTGCCGGAACCCGTGCCTTGGAATGCCAGACCGTTCAGCTCGTCTTCCGCGTTCACGCGGTTGCCGGCGTAGAGGATCCGAGCAAAGCGGAGGGAGCCGCTGCTGTCGGTGATGTCGTCACCGCCATACAGGCCGGAGTCGCCTTCGCCTTCTGCTTCCAGACCGGAGTTGAGCGGCGCGCGGCCGTTCAGCACCAGACCACCCCAGAGAGCGGTGGAGGTGTTCAGGCTGGCGTCAGCATCGTCAGCGGTGAAAGTCACCGGAGCGGCCTGCGTGCCGTTCACGAAGATGCTGGAACCGCGGGACACAGTCAGGAAGGACTGCGGGTCACGACCCTGGATGGTCACGCCGGCATCCACCGTCAAACGAGCCGGGTTACCGGCCGGAGCGGTCCCGTCGGCGCCCACGTCCACACCGATGAAGACCGGACCGTCGAGGAAGTAATCGAGGCCGGACACCAGGCGGGCGTCCTGAGTGATGGTGCCAGCGAGCACGCAGCCATCGGCGGTGGTGGTCACGCCATCCACATCCGGGCAAGCCGCATCCTGCGCGAGACCGAAGGTCCAACCCACCGTGAAGTTGGTCGCGTCATCGTTGACCGCACCGATGAAGTCAACGCTGTCGAAGAAGGCGTCCACTTCGGAAACGTCGCGAGCCGGAACGGCCTGCTCGGCGCCACCGTTGAAGAAACCGTTCAGAGACGGAGCCGTGACGATATTGTTCGGCGACCCCAGCAGGAAGCCAGCCAGATCGTTGGCCACATCGTCGTCTTCGCCTTCGATAGCGTCACCCGGGGTCACGTTACCCAGCAGGAAGCTCTCCACGGTCAGGGTGCCAGCAGCAACCTGGTCGTAGGTGGCGTCATTGTCGATGTCGAAGCTGGCGTCACGGAAGTTGGAGATCACCGTGTTGAAGTAGTTACCAGCCGTACCACGACGCAGCACGATGCCCGTGTCACCCACATCCGGCGCACCGCCGATGAAGGTCATGTTGGACATCTGCGGCGTAGCGCGCGGCAGAGCGTCGTTATCGGCTTCCAGGTTGTCGGCTTCGATGCCGCGATCGGCCCCTTCCGGGTGAGCCGGGTTCTGGATGACGATGGAGAACTGCACCTTACCAGACCAACCCTGGGTCCAGTCGATGGAGTCATCGCCAGCACCGGTGACCACGATGTTCTTGGCATTGGTCGTGCCACCGAAGAACTCGATGCCGTCGTCCTGGCCGTTGTGGACCTGGATGAACTCGGCAGTCGTGCCCGAACCCGTGCCCTGGAACGCCAGACCGTTCAGCTCGTCTTCCGCGTTCACGCGGTTACCGGCGTACTTGATCTGCACGTAGCGCAGCACACCGCTGTTGTCGGTGGCATCGTCGCCGCCGTACAGACCGGAGTCACCTTCACCTTCGGCTTCCAGACCGGAATTGAGCGGCGCGCGGCCGTTCAGCACCAGACCACCCCACTCAGCCGTGTTGGGGTCTTCGGTCACAACGCCGTTGAAGATATTACGCTGAGCGCGGCCGAACGCCTGAGCGAAACCGAGATCTTCCGCAGAGGTGAAGATGATCGGATCGGTCGGCGTGCCGTCAGCGATGATCTGAGAACCGCGAGACACGGTCAGGAACGACTGCGGGTCGCCGCCGTAAATGCGCGTGCCCGGCTCGATGGTCAGAACGGCCGGATCGCCGCCAGCAGCGGCGCCGTCGACACCCGTGTCCACACCCACGAAGACCGGGCCTTCGAGAACATAGATGTTGTTGCTGGTAAGGGTCAGGTCCTCAGTGATGGTGCCAGTGATCTGACACTGATCGGAACCAAGCACGCTCACCAGGGTGGTGCCGGTCGGGCAATCGCCCTGGCTGCCACCATCAGCACCGCCGTCGGCGCCGCCATCCGCACCACCGTCAGCACCGCCATCGGCGCCACCGTCAGCACCACCATCGGCGCCACCGTCAGCACTGCCGCCGTCCGTGCCCGGGTTGGGGCCGCGGTCGCCAGCGGATGCCAGGTCAGTGTCGGAGTCGCTACAACCCACCAGCGCGAGACCCGCGACGGCAGCAAAAAGCAAGCTTCTCAGTTTAAAGTTCATCGATGGAACTCCCCCAATCGGATTCAATCTCGGGTCAGCGATGCCATGGGCTTATGCCCGCGCTTTCGGCCGGTGCCGCACCACGCGACACAACCAAATGGTGTGATCCAGGGAACCGCGAACCTGAGCGCGTTAAAGGTGACGACCGGTCAAACCGGCGCCACGAAATTTCGAAAATCACTGACAACGCGCATCAGGCGGTACGGCGTACTCAGCCCCCGACCGACGCTGCAGACCGTGCCTGAGTTTTTTGACACTTTGATAACAAGGCGTGCCACACCGGGACGATTACGGCGCCTTTGGGGCTTTCTGACACGCCGTCAGGGCTAACTGTGGCGCAAAAGAGACGCTCCGGCCGAGGGACGACGCGTGCCCGCGCACCACGACACGCGCGTAAGGTGGTCAAGGCACCACCGACGATAGTCCTGTTGTCTCAGACAAAGAGGCAGACCACACCCGATCCGGGCCATCCACCCTCTCCGCCCAAGGGCACGCCGCCCCAGCACACCCGCTCAAGACGCACATCTTGGATAAAAAGCTCGGAAAAAGAGCGGACGCCGCCCCATTTCCAGACTTATGACAGAAATGTTGCAAAGTCCGAGAGCGGCGCCCGATGGCTGACAAGCTCGTTCACCGGCGCGGCCGGATCCGCATAGCCCATAGCCAGGCCGCAAAACAGCATCCACTCCGGCGGCACAGCCAGATATTCAGAAACGGTCCGCGGGTAGAAGGCCCAGGATTCCTGGGCACAACTATCCACACCCGCCTCCTGCAACAGCAGCATCACGGTCTGTAGATACATGCCCAGATCCGACCATTGCGGCGGCCCCATATCCCGATCCACAAAGCAGAACAGCCCGGACGGCGCGCCGAAAAAGCGATAATTATTGGTGAGCCAGGTCAGCCGCGCCGCTTTGTCCTCCCGCGCAATGCCGAGCAGAGCATACATATCCTCCCCCACCTGGAAGCGATGGGAGCGATAAGGTTCCTTCAGCCCAGGCGGGTAGACCGTGTAATCGGCGGGCTCAGGCGCGCCCCCCGCCGCCAGCCGCGCCTCCATATGCGCCTTAAAAGCGGTCATGGCCGCCCCTTCCAGCACATACAAACGCCAGGGCTGCAGATTGCCGCCCGAGGGGGCGCGCGCGGCCTTCTCTAACACAGCGCGCAGAAGACCGCTGTCCACGGGGCGGTCCAGGAACTGGCGGACGGACCGACGCGAGGCGACGGCTTGGGAAACAGTGGCGGAAGTCATGGGCGCGGATCCTGAGACGATGTCACAAAAGGCATTCGGTGACGCCAGTGTCACCATAGCACCGCCCCCAGGCAACTGGCTTCACCGGCCGATATCCGCATTCTCGCCCGCGCCGCCCTCCGCATCGTCGGCGCCGAGGCTGTAAACGAGAACGCTCATGCCGTCGGGGCCGCGCTCATAGCGAAAGGGCCGGCCCCAGGGATCACTCGGCAGCGCCGCATCCCGCAGATACGGCCCCGCCCAGCCCGGCACGCCGCCGGGCGGCATGCGCACCAACGCCTCCAGCCCTTCTTCACGCGATGGATAGCGGCCCACATCGAGGAAAAAGACATCAAGCGCAGTCTTGAGACTGTCGATCTGGACACTGGCGGTCTGCCCTTTGGCGCGGCTGAGATAGCCGATCACCCGGGGCGCCACGATACCCACCAGCAAAGCCATGATGGCCAGCACCACCAATAGCTCCAGCAGACTGAACCCGCCGGACCGCCCGTGCCGCCGCCGCCATTTTGACCTGACCCACATACTCGACCTCCCAAAAGGGCCGAGAGGATACCGCGGCCCGCCCCCCGCCGGAGAGCCAGCGGGCGCGCCTGTGACGATTGCTACGGGCGCGTTCATCCGATGGTGTGGGTGGGCCCACCCCGGATCAGGGGCCGCTGGTGTCGCCTTTGGCCCGCTGTACCAGATGGGCGAAGAGGCGCCGGTGAGATGGCGCGTGTGGCAGCAGTTCCGGGTGCCACTGCACGCCCATGAGCATGCCAGATCCCTTGTCTTCGACCGCCTGGATAATGCCCACATCGTCACGCGCGCTGACCTGAAGGGGATCAGCCAGATGGCGGATCGCCTGGTGATGCAGGCTGTTGACCCGCAGGACCGGCTTATCGATCAACGCGGCCAGGCGGGTGCCCGGGGTGATGCGCACGGTTTTGCGCGGCAACACGGTGCGCCGGAAGCGCCCGTCGGGAAACGCCTCGCGAATTTCCTGATGCAGAGTGCCGCCCAGCACCACATTGAGCATCTGCATCCCCCGGCAAATGCCGAGCACAGGCAGGTGACGCGCAAACGCATGCTCTAGCGCGTTCATCTCCAGACGGTCCCGCTCAGGGTCGATGGTGACCGTCACTGTCAGGTCGCCGTCATAAAGGTCGGGCCCGATATCGTCGCCCCCGCCGATGACGACGCCGTCTATCCGGCGCAGGATCGACCGATCAGAGTTGACCGTAATGCGCACCGGCCGCGCCCCGGCCCGGCGCAGAGCGAACCAGTGAAACAGCCACAAAAACCGGTTCCACAGCCCACTCGACATGGTCACGCCGATGAGGGGGCGGCCT
This sequence comes from uncultured Alphaproteobacteria bacterium, assembly GCA_964625525.1. Taxonomy (GTDB): domain Bacteria; phylum Pseudomonadota; class Alphaproteobacteria; order JAJFIK01; family JAJFIK01; genus CAZVEE01. The sequence goes on from CAZVEE010000090.1 coordinate 8,315, forward strand.
CCGGTGTCACTCACCGTCGGCCTCCACGCCGCGCGGCAGATCGGTCGCGCTCATATCCTTTGCGCATCGGAACCCCACATGCATCAGCGAGCTGTCTGGCGTCGCATGAGAGCGGGCCGACACGCGGAAGCCGTGACAGACTTTGGGGTCACACAGGAACGAGCCGCCGCGCATCACCCGTTCCGCGCCGGGCCCGGCAGACGGCGCCTCGGCGCGGAGCGCATAGGGCACGAACCAACTGTCGGCCCACTCCCACACATTCCCCGCCATATCCGTCAGGCCTTGCGGCGTCTCGCCAAAGGCGCCCACCGGCGAGGTGTAGAGAAAACCGTCCCGCTCGGTGTTCAGCACCGGGAAGATACCCGTCCAGATATTCGCCAGGAAATCTCCCTCGCGCACATACTGGTCACCGAAGGCATAGCGGGGGTTCTCACCCTGCCCGTAGCGGGCGGCATATTCCCATTCGAATTCCGTGGGCAGGCGCCGGCCGACCCACGCACAATAGGCCACCGCATCGTTCCACGAAACTTGCGTGACCGGATGATCGCCCGCCGCCTCTGGCCCGTCCGGACCCTGCGGCCGGCGCCATGTGGCCCCGTCCTGCAAGCGCCAGCGGCCGGTTCCCACATGCATAACCGCCCCCTGGCCGAACCGCTCGGCTTCGGTGCGGAAGTCTTGCGCCACCACGAAGGCCGCGAACTGGGTGACGGTGACCGGCGAGCGATCAAGGGCGAACGCCTCCACCCGCATCGTGAAGGCCGGACGTTCCTCCGCCGGGCCCCGATCCATGCCGATCCGTGTGGTCCCGCTTGGAAACGCCACCATGTCCGTCGGGACATCCGCCATCGCGGCCCCGCCCGGCAAGGCCAGCATCGCCCCCCCCAGCAGCAGGAGCCAGAGGCGTATCTGATCCGTCATCCACATCATCATAAGGTGTTGTACCATGGCGGCCGGACGCGGTCATGGGGGCGACAGTCTCCCGTCTCTGGCCTCCCTGCCCTTGTTGACGTCCCGGCGATTGCCATAGCAGGTTCTTGTCACGCTGCGAGGACGCCTGGCATCGCCGCCTTCGCCATCGGGGGCCCAGGCGAACACGCAGCCCCTATGCCGCAACCCCGTCCATCGCAGCGCAGACAGGCCCGGCACACAGAGTTGGCACAAGCAAGTGTCACATGGGCGGATCTTGGCGAGGCACTAGCTTCGCTTCATGAAGCGGGCAATACGCTCGCGCATGTCCGGGCCGATGCCTTCGTTCTCCAAGACCTCCCATTGCAGGCCCGCGTCCAGGGGTCTTGCGTCCGTCGCCTCCAGCAAGCGTTTGTTGGCGGCATGGGAAAAGGTCGAATTGTCCAGGATCTGGCGCGCCACGCCCTCCGCATCAGCGAAAAAGGTCGTCTCCGGAAACACCGCTTCGGCGAGGCCGATGCGCAAGGCTTCTTCCGCCCGGACCGTCTGGGCAGTGAACATCAAATATTTGGCCTTGGCGATGCCCACCCGGCGCGGCAGGCGCTGGCTCATGCCCCAGATGGGCGTAAGCGCGAAACGGGCATGAGTGTCTGCAAAGCGGGCCGTCTCCGAGGCCAGGATGAAATCGGCGGCGAGCGCCACTTCCAACGCGCCCGTATAGCAATGGCCATGCACCGCGGCGATGACGGGCTTGGGCAGGCGCTCCAAAAGGCGCAGGGTTTCTGAATGCCAACCCGGCGAGGGCGTATGCTCGCCCTCGGCAATGTCGCCCAAATCATGCCCAGCCGAAAAGCACCGCCCCGCGCCCCGCAGCATCACACAGCCCACGCTGTCATCGCGGGCGATGGCCTGGGTGTGATCACGCAAGAGGCGGAACATCTCGACCGTCAGTGCATTGAGCTTATCCGGTCGATTAAATGTCAGGATCGCGAGCCCGTCGCGATCTTCCCGCAAAACACTGTCGGTCATACCAGCCTCCCTTAGGGATTCCGCCAGGAGGTGAGGCAATCGGCGCTCGCGTCACCCAGTTCCGATGCCCCGTCACAATTGTAGATGGAGCCAGAGATATAGGCCGCCGCGTCGGAGCACAAAAAGGCCGCCAACTGACCGATTTCAGTCTTGGTGCCGTACCGCCGCAGCGGGATCCGATCAGTCAGCGCCTTTTCCGCCTCCGGTGTCGGTGCCAGGCGCGCCATGCCTTCTGTGTCGGCAATGGGGCCGGGCGAGATACCGTTGACCCGGATCCCCGCCGGTCCCCATTCCAGCGCCAGGCATTTGATCAGCATGTTGATGCCGGCCTTGGCCGCGCACACATGGGCCTGAAACGGCATGGCATTCACCGCCTGGCCCGCCGTGATAGCAATGAGCGAAGCGCCGGGCTTACGCAGATGCGGGAACGACCCGTGGAAGACATGATACGTCCCCAGAAGATCAATATCGACGACCGTTTTGAAGCCCTTGGGCGAGATATCAATGGCCGGGGCAGGAAAGTTCCCGGCCGCGCCGGCAATCACAGTATCAAGCGGGCCAAAGGTGTTCACCGTGGCCTGGATCACCTCGTTCACCGCGTCGGGTACCCGCACATCGGCCGCCAGACCGATCGCTCGGCCAGGGCCGGCCGCGTCAATCTCATCGACCGCGCGCTGTGCCTTTTCCGGGTCACGGCCGAACACCGCCACATTGCCGCCCAGCGCAACAAAGGTCTTGGCGATTTCCATATTGATGCCGCTGGTGCCGCCGGAAATCAGCGCGGTTTTTCCACTCAACATGCCATCCTGAAACGGGGTCATTTTTTGCCTCTCAAGCGTTATCGGCGCGGCGCGGTAAAGCGCGGGGCCCGGTTTTCAAGATTGGCGGAGACAGCCTCCACCTGATTGGGCGACCCGATGAGCTTGTCCTGCTCTACCGACTCCGCCAGCAAACCGTCTGCAAGCGACAGGAACGGCGCATGGGCGCACAGCCGCTTACTCGCTTCGACCGCATCCGGATTAAAGCCGGCAATCTGGCGCGCGGTCGCGAGCGCCTCGGTGCGCGGATCGGCACAGACCCGGGTCGCAAAACCGTAAGTCAGGGCGTCCTCGCCAGAGAAGATGCGCCCGGTATAGGTCAGCTCCCGGACAATATCGTCGCGGGCAAGCACGCGGGCGATCTGCGTGCCGCCCATATCGGGCACCAGACCCCATTTGATTTCCATGATGCTGAGTTTCGCATCCGCCGCCACATAGCGCATATCCGCGCCCAGGCAGAGCTGAAAGCCCCCGCCCAGTGCCGCACCATGCACGGCCGCAATAACCGGCATGGGCAGCTGCCGCCAAACCCAGACCGCATATTGCGGCCGATTGAAAAGTCCGTGAGAGCGCTGCGCCAGCCGCCCGCCGCTTCCATTCGAAGCGGGCGCGGCACCGCCCGCATCTCCGCTCGCCATGGCGGCGAAATTACCCATATCCAGCCCGGCACAGAACGCCCGCCCCTCGCCCGACAACACCACCGCCCGCACACTCGTATCAGTGGCGAGCCGGTCGCCGGTCTCGATGAGCGCTTCGAACATGGCATGGTCGAGAGCGTTGAGCTTGTCGCTGCGCATTAGACGCACATCGGCGACACCATCCTCAATGGTGAGGTGCACGCGGTCGTCCGTGGTCATGGGTCTGCCTCCCTGAGTTATTCTCGCCCGAGTATGGCGTGGTTGATCTCAACAGTGCCTTGCCGCGCGGGCCTTGGAAAGGGTCAAACCGGCGCGCCTCAGCCATGCCCTGGGCTTGGCAAGAGACATGGAGTGTGGTGGAACGGCGTCCAGGTGTTCTGGAGCCAGGTGTTCTGGAGCCAGGCGTTCTGGAGCCACTCTTCCGGAGACTGTGATGACCGCTCATACCGATTCCGCCCTTGATCCGCGCCTGGCAGAGGAGTCCGTTCTGCTGACACAATGGCCGCTGTCGCGGCTGCTCCTGCGGGATGAGCGGCGTTTTCCCTGGCTTGTGCTGGTCCCACGAGTGGAGCGCGCACGCGAGCTGAGCGATCTGACGGCACCGGCCCGGGCGCAAGTGATGGAAGAGATCGCCGCCGCCACACGGCTGCTGCTTGATAGGACGCAGGCGGAAAAGATCAATGTGGGTGCGTTGGGAAACATCGTCAGCCAACTGCATGTGCATGTGGTCGGACGGCGGGCCGATGATCCCGCCTGGCCCGGGCCGGTATGGGGGTTCGGCACGCGCCAGCCCCATGCGCCGGAGGCTCTGGCGCACCTGCGAACACGCCTGACGGATGGTTTGTCCACCATCACCGTGGCGCAATAACCAGAGATTGGATGGAACGGCCGAAATAGCCCTCTTGATCCGCCAGCGCCCCAAAGGCAAGGCCACGCCCGTCGGGCCCCACCCACGACTCCGCCGCCAGCAGCATCCACTCCCCCACCGGCGGACGGGCAAAATGGATGCTGAGATCCGCGTTGATGTAACTCCAGGCATAGAAGTCGAGCTCCATGCCGACAGCGTTGCAGTAGTCCGCCGCCGATGCCGCCCGCACAAGCGCGGTGGTCGGATGATCGCTGAAATACGGCCGCTTCACCCGAAACCAGCAGCCCCGGCGCGTAACACCTTGGTGAAGCGGTACGGCCACCCGAAACTCCACACCCTGATTGTACCCCGGCACACCCGCGAACCCTTCTGCAATAGCGCCATGCTCCGGGCCATGAAAATCAAGCACCGGCGGCGTCATTCCATCCGGCAGGTCTTGGGCAGCCTCGCGTATTTTCAGGATCGAGGCCTGCACCACTTCTTTGCCATGGGCGGTGAGACGGATATCGGCAGTGATGATATTGCGCCCTTCGCGCGTAATCTGAAGATCGACATCGAGGGGCGCGATCGGTACCGGGCGCTTGATGTCGATGGTCAGCCGGACTGTCCGCATGGGAACCTTCGACGGCAACCCTTCCGCAATCGAGGCGACAAGTCCCGCCGGCGCGGCGCCATGCAGCATGCTGGGGTCCCAAGGCCCGGCACCATGGGCAGTCGCGATAATCCGCTCCCCGTCCCGGATGAAATAAGGTTCCGCCATGAAAGTCTGCCCTTATCGTTAAGACTATGCGGGCCCCGCCCGGTTGCCGTAGGGTCGGTGGGGCTTCAGCGTGTATACACACGAATTATGACAGCCTGCGACAGCCGGACGCAAGAGATCCGGCGCCGGGGAGGAAAGGAACAGCATGACGGGCAGGGAACTGGATTTCAGCGGACGGCAGGTGCTCGTGGTCGGCGGGTCGAGCGGGATCGGCAATGGCATTGCCCATGGCTTTGCAAAGCGCGGCGCACATGTGCATGTCTGGGGAACGCGCGCCCACGCGGCGGACTATGCGGGCGAAGACGGTTCGGACTTAGCGGGCCTGACTTATGCACAAGTGGATGTCTCAGATCCGTCTGCCGTCGAACAATGGCGCCCGCCCTTTGACCGGCTCGACGTACTGGTCCTTTCTCAAGGTATCGTCGCCTATCAGCGCGCAGAGTTCGAGCGTGAAGCCTGGGACCGGGTCATGGCGGTCAATCTGGACAGTCTGCGGGCCTGCGCCATGACTTTCAAACCCATGCTGACAGTGGCGCGCGGTAGCTTGATCATCATTAGCTCCGTATCCGGATTAAGTGCCAATCGCGGTAACCCGGCCTATGCGGCCTCCAAAGCCGGGGCAATCTCGCTCACGCGCACTCTGGGCGAGGCCTGGGCTCCTGAAGGCATCCGCGTCAACGGCATCGCGCCCGGGCTGGTGGACACCAAACTCACCAAAGTGACAACCGAGAATGAAAAGCGCCTGGCCGGCGCCCTAGCGGCGATCCCGCAGGGCCGCATGGGCACACCGGACGATATGGCCGGCGCGGCGCTTTTCCTTGCCTCACCCTTGAGCGCCTATATGGTCGGGCAAACCCTGGTCGTTGACGGCGGGCTGACTCTTTCTTGAGGCCCGCGCCGGGACCGCCTGCCTTGCCTCACGCCCCGGGTCGCCCCATATCCCAAAGCGATAGCGGGTGCCGGGCCCAGGCCGAGCCTCGCTGGCCGAGCCTCGCTGGCTGACTGGCGGGCTGACTGGCGGGCTGGCCGGCCCGCGAGGCTCGGCCAGGGGCGCCCCAGTGCTTCAACACAAGGATGGTGCTTCAACACAAGGCCGGTCCGTAAACACAAGGGCGTTTGCCAT
>CAZVEE010000091.1:0-14102 GCA_964625525.1 uncultured Alphaproteobacteria bacterium
CGGCGGCCAAGGGCTATCGGGTGATCCTGGGGATGCCGGAAAGCATGTCCATTGAGCGGCGTAAAATGCTGGCGCTCATGGGCGCGGAACTCGTTCTGACGCCGGCTGAAAAAGGTATGAAAGGCGCGGTGGCGCGCGCCCAGGAGCTGATCGCGGAAATTCCCGGCGCGGTGATGCCGCAACAGTTCGAGAACCCGTCCAACCCGGCCATTCACCGCTCCACCACCGCCGAGGAAATCTGGACCGACACGGGCGGCCAGGTGGACGCGCTGATTTCTGGCGTGGGCACCGGCGGCACCATCACGGGCTGTGCCCAGGTGCTGAAGGATCGCAACCCCGCGTTCAAGGTCTTCGCAGTGGAACCGGAGGACAGCCCCGTGCTGTCCGGCGGTGATCCGGGCCCGCACAAAATTCAGGGCATCGGCGCGGGTTTCGTGCCGGGTATCTTGGATCGCGGCCTGATCGACGAAGTGGTGACCATCGGCAATGAGACCGCGTTTGAGACCGCCCGCAAGGCGGCGCGGCTGGAAGGTCTGCCGGGCGGGATCTCCTCGGGCGCGGCCATTGCCGCAGGCCTTGAAGTGGGCGCACGCCCGGACATGGCCGGCAAACGCATCGTGGTGATCATTCCCTCCTTTGCCGAACGCTATCTTTCCACCGCGCTGTTTGAAGGCCTGTAAGCTGCGCGTCTGCCCTGATGACAAGGCGGGGCCTGGCGGCAAGCTGGGCCCCGATTGGTTATGACACTGAGCGATAGTCAAATTGATCGCTATGCGCGCCATCTGGTGCTCAAGGAGATCGGCGGCGCCGGGCAGCAACGCCTGCTGTCGGCACGTGTGCTGATCATCGGCGCAGGCGGGCTAGGCTCGGCGCTGGCGCTCTATCTGGCGGCGGCGGGCGTGGGCACGCTCGGTCTCGTCGATGACGATACGGTGTCGCTCGCCAATCTTCAGCGCCAGATCCTGCATCGCACCGATGCGGTGGGGCGCCTCAAAACCGCAAGCGCCGCGGACAGCCTGCACGCCCTCAATCCGGACGTCACCCTAGAGGCCCATGCGACGCGGCTGACGGCGGCCAACGCAGAGGCGCTGGTCGGGGCCTATGACCTGGTGGCCGATGGCAGCGACAGTTTCGCCACCCGCTTCCTGGTCAATGCCGCTTGCGTGCGGTTGCGCAAGACCCTGGTCTCGGCGGCCGTCATCCGCTTTGACGGGCAACTGGCCACCTATAAACCCCACGCCCCTGGGCCGGGCGGCGAGCGCCTGCCGTGTTATCGCTGCCTGGTGCCGCAGACGCCGGACGAGGCGGACGGCGATACGTGCTCGGCGATCGGTGTCCTTGGCGCGGCGGCCGGCGTGATGGGGTCACTGCAAGCGGTGGAAGTGATCAAGGAAATCCTGGGGATTGGCACCAGCATGGCCGGGCGGCTGCTCATTACCGATCTGCTGCATGGCACCCAGCGCACGGTGCGCGTGCAGGCCGACCCCCAGTGCCCGTGCTGTGGCCCGGAGGCCACAACCGCGATCCATTTATAATTCCGCACGCGGAAGGGGGTGGATTGCCGCCCTCCTCATGTGATTGTGTGCGCGTCCTTACTTGACCAATGTCCGTTTCGAGAAGTCGGGGGGCGAGGCCGCGCGCACCATTCCCCGCCGGAAGGCCCCCCTGTCGGGTGCCGCCCGGCCCCATGGGAGGCCACCCCCGAACAGCGCCGGCACGAGCTGCCTAGCAGCCCGCGACCCCCAATAATGCGCTGAAGCGGCATCGACCCATTCGATGAGGCTCTTCATGTTGCGCTTTTCCGACGAGGCGGAGTTGCCACCTCCGCCGCCGCGGTTCTACGACCATTTCATCCCTGATGACCCCGCGACCCAAAACCCCCGGGCCGATGACCCAGAAGTGCTGGAGGACGTGGGACCGGTTGAGCATCTGCCCACCACACCCTTTGCCTTTATGCGTTTCCTGGTGGGCAAGCACTTTCTCGGCCGTACACTGCTCATGGTTCTGACGATCATGGCGGCGGTCATTGCCGAGGCGCTGGCGCCTTACGCTCTATCGCAAGCCGTGGACGCCCTCGCCCTCAGCGTAACCAGTGCTGACGGCAGCCCGGGCGACGACGCGCTCTCCTGGTTCGCGATCATGGTGGGGCTGTGGATCGTTTCAGAACTCATCTACCGGCTTTATGACGTGCAGGACGTCTATGTGGGCCCGCGCATGCGGGCAGCGGCACAGAAGTATCTGTTCCGCTACCTGCTTGGCCATTCCCCCCGTTACTTCCAGGACAACTTCGCCGGGCGCCTGGCCCAAAAAGTGAAAAATGCGGGGCAGGCGGTGATCACGGTGATCGACCTGATGGTCCGTGATCTCACGGCCATCCTGGTGGTGATGGTGGTGGGGATCGCACTGCTGGCCCTGCACAGCTGGGTCTTTGCGGCGATCCTGGTGGGCTGGTCGATCGTCTATGTCACGGTCATCGCCGTGCTGGCGCGCGAATGTGCCCTGCTGTCCCATGACCTGTCCCAGCGCAAGTCCTCGCTGACGGGCAAGCTGGTGGACACCATTTCCAATGCCGACGCGGTGCGGGCCTTCGCACAGACCGACCACGAACGCCGTTATGTCAGCCGCTATATCTTCAAGGAGATGACCGGCTCCATGCGGCTGCGCTGGTTTCTGGCGGTGATGCGCCTGTTCCAAGGGATCGCCATGTGGGTTTTGCGGCTAGGTCTCCTGGGATTTGCCGTATGGGAAGTGCTGCGCGGTTCCATGACGGTGGGAGCCTTCACCATGGTCTTCGTCCTGGCCAATATGACGGCCGCGAACTTGCGGACCCTGTCCTATCAGATCCTGAATTTCTTCGAGTTCTACGGCAGTCTGTCAGAAGCCCTGGAGGTGATCAGCGAACCTCATGAAATCACCGACGCCAAGGACGCATCCAGCCTGGTGGTGCGCGACGGTGGCATTCGTTTTGAGAATGTGGCCTTCACACACCAGAACGGCACGCCCGTGTTCCGCTCTCTGACGCTCGACATCGCGCCGGGTGAGAAAGTGGGCCTGGTGGGCCGGTCCGGTGCCGGGAAGAGTACGCTGATCAAACTCTTGCGCCGCCAGTTCGAGCCGCAGGCCGGCCGTATTCTGATCGACGACCAGGACGTGAGGGATGTGGAATGGCACAGCCTGAACGAAGCCATCGCTGAAGTGCCGCAGGTGCCGTCCATCTTCCACCGGACGGTGCGGGATAATATCCGCTATGCCGATCCGTTGGCCGGGGACCCCCTGGTGAAGGCGGCGGCGCACAAAGCCCATGCCCATGACTTCATCATGGACCGGGAGACCGGCTATGAAACCGTTGTCGGCGAGCAGGGCATCAAGCTCTCGGGGGGCGAGCGCCAGCGCGTGGCCATCGCCCGGGCCTTTATCAAGAATGCGCGCATTCTGGTTCTGGACGAGGCCACATCGGCGCTCGATTCAGAGTCTGAGCATCACATCCAGAATGCGCTCTTTGAACTGATGAAAGGCCGCACGGTGATCGCCATTGCCCACCGCCTCTCGACCCTGAAAGGCATGGACCGCATCGTCGTCCTCGACCAGGGTGACATCGTGCAGACTGGGACCCACGAGCAACTCCTCTCGCGCGGCGGTATCTATGCCGATCTGTGGAACCGGCAGGCCGGTGGTTTCGTAACCGACGCGGCATAAAGCAGGTCGCCCTCGCCGGCTATTCCGACGGGGGCGGCGCCGCCAGCAGCACGACAGCCCACAGCACGACAGCCCACAGCACGACAGCCCACAGCACGACAGCTTGGGGGCCGAACCATTTTGAAGGCAGGAGACTGACGGCGAGACCAATGGCGGGCCAGATCGGCCAGCCAAGATGGGCCAGCACGGCCATCCGCAGCCGGAAGACCCGCCCATCATGGCGCGGCCCACCACCATGGAGGGCGTCTTGCAACAGGGCGTCTTACAACATGGACGGAACGACCCGGTCCGGCGGCTTGTGCCCATCGGCGAAGGTCTTGATATTGATGATGACTTTCTCGCCCATTTCGGTGCGGCTTTCGATGGTGGCCGAGCCCAGATGGGGCAACAGCACCACATTCGATAACTGCAACAGGCGGGGGTTCACCGCCGGCTCGTTCTCGTAAACATCAAGGCCGGCGCCCGCCAACTCGCCCTGTTCCAACATGCGCGCCAGCGCATTTTCGTCCACCACCTCGCCGCGCGCGGTGTTGACGATAAAGGCCGAGGGCTTGAGCAGCTTGAGCCGGCGCGCCGATAGCAGATGATACGTGGCCGGGGTGTGCGGACAATTGACCGAGACAATATCCATGCGCGAGAGCATCTGGTCGAGGCTCTCCCAATAGGTGGCCTCTAGCGTGTCTTCAATCTCCGGGATCACCCGGCGGCGATTGTGATAATGGATCTGCAGGCCGAAGGCTTTGGCGCGGGCCGCCACCGCCTGACCAATGCGCCCCATACCGACGATCCCCAACCGCTTGCCGGAAATCCGTTGGCCCAGGAACCAGGTGGGCGCCCAACCGGCCCACTCGGCCGAGTGGTCCTCCAAATAGCGCGCGCCTTCCGCCAGGCGCCGGGGCACGGCGAGGATCAGCGCCATGGTCATATCGGCGGTGTCTTCGGTGAGCACACCGGGGGTATTGGTCACCGTGATGCCGCGACTGAGCGCGCTTTCCACGTCGATATTGTCAAAGCCGTTGCCGAAATTGGCGATCAGGCGCAGCCGCTCTCCGGCGCGGCTGATCAACCGGCTGTCAATGCGGTCGGTCACCGTGGGCACGAGCACATCGGCGGTCTGCACCGCCTCCACCAGCTCTTCATAGGTCATCGCCGCATCGGTCTCGCGCAAACGCGTGTCGAACAATTCGCACATGCGGGTTTCGATCACGTCGGGCAGCTTACGCGTAACAACAACAAGTGGCTTTTGCCGAGGCATGGCGAGCGATGTCCTGGACCCTGTTTGCGTCAGGCAGGGCGTGCGCATCGCACTCACCCCACCCTTTGTCCTTACCAGACCCCAGGGCCGGTGACAAAGGCCGGGCGCGCCATTCTCTGCGGGCCCGCGCGCGCCTCTTGACCGTCGAGGGCGGATCCCGGTAATCAGCAACTGGGGTGTGTGGGGGCCGCGCAGTTCGAGATTGCCGTCTTGGAGAACCTGCATGGACCGCGCCCGCACCGCGCAGTTGCGACTTCTGTTCGTCTTTCTCTGCCTTCTGGCTGCCATGGCATTCCTGCCCGGCGGTAGCGACCGGCCCGCCCGCGCCGCCGCGCCCGCGGTGGATGAGACGCGCCAGACGGGGCCCTCGGGGCTGCCCGTGCCCCGCTTTGTATCCCTGAAACGCAATGTGGTGAACATGCGCCTCGGCCCCAGCCGGCGGCATCGCATCGAATGGGTTTATCGCAATCAGGCGGGCCTGCCGATGCTGGTCACGGCGGAAGCGGGCATGTGGCGCAAAGTGCAGGACCATGAAGGGGTCAGCGGCTGGATCCACGGGCTGATGCTCGATGGCACCCGGACGGTGCGCGTCCAAGGGGCCGTGCGCACGCTCTATGCGCGCCCGCGCCGGAGCGCGACGGCCATCGCCCAGGTCTCGCCCGGGGCCATCGGCACAGTGCGCCGGTGCACCGAGGACTGGTGCGAGCTTACCTTTGATGGCACGCGCGGCTGGATGCCGCGCGCCCATCTCTGGGGTCTGTTGTCGGGCGAACAGGTGGACTGAGCCGCGCTCAGCGCTTCGGGCGTAAGCGCACGATCACATCGACCCCGGCCACTTCTGTCCCCTCGGGCACCGTAATCAGAGGCTCCAGGTCGAGGGCACTCAGGGCAGCGTCGCTCAACGCGCCGGTGTCGGCATGGAAGAAATGGGCGTGATCGGTGGTGTTGGTATCAAAGAACGTGCGCCCCCCATCCACAGCGATCTGGCGGATCAGGCCCGCCGCGCGTAACTGGTGCAGCGTGTTGTAGACGGTGGCCAGTGCCACGCGCGTGCCGGCGTCCTGCACTTCCCCATGCAGCATTTCCGCGGTCACGTGCCGCTCGCCGCGACCGAACAGCAGCGTGCACAGCGCCACCCGCTGGCGCGTGGGGCGCAGACCCGCCTGACGCAGCGACGACATAGCCCGCGCGAGCCTGGTGTCGCTGGGCGTAGCGGTGCTGGGTGTACCGGTCTGAACCGGGCTGTTTTTCACCTGTGTCGTCTCACTCGCACCCATGGGATGACCGCACTTCATTGGTTTGGGGCAACAATACCCTCTTTGGTCGACATTGGCGGGTCTTTGAGCCATGTCAAGCAACAGCACTGCCACAATGCGCGCTGAAACATGCCCCTTGGGCTCACCGGATCCGTCCCCACATGCCCAGCGAGGGCATAAGGTCCTTGTTAGAGCCAGAATGGGAGTGGCCTGTAAAACCTCACGGGATAGAGGTGTTTTTGCTCTGCGGCGGCATTATGATGCCTGCTGCTGGCGACCCTCGGTCCGATGCCCCGGGCGCCCGCGGACGCAAGAAGCGCTCTACCAATGAAGCGCTGTGCCACCTAAAAGAGAGAGACGCCCACCCATGGAGCCGCGCCAATCGAGTTACACTTATGACGAATTGCTGTCCTGCGGCCATGGAGAGCTGTTTGGCCCCGGCAACGCCCGCCTGCCGCTCCCGCCCATGCTCATGTTCGACCGCATCACCAGTATTGGCGATACGGGTGGCGCGCATGGCAAAGGGCACATCACGGCGGAACTCGATGTGCGCCCGGATTTGTGGTTCTTCGAATGCCACTTTGAGAGTGACCCGGTGATGCCGGGCTGCCTGGGCCTTGATGCGCTGTGGCAGCTGGTGGGGTTCTATCTGGGCTGGCTTGGCCATCCCGGGAAGGGCCGGGCGTTGGGCGTCGGTGAGGTGAAGTTCAGCGGTCAGGTGCTGCCTGACATCTCCAAAGTCACCTACGAGCTATCGCTGAAGCGGGTGATGGCGAGCAAACTGGTGCTGGGCATCGCCGATGGGGCCGTGAAGGCCGATGGCGAGCCGATTTACAGCGCCGAGGGCCTGAAAGTGGGTCTGTTTACCGACTAACACGCGCCTCCTTCGTGGGCCGCGCCAGATCAGGAGGAAGTATGAGACGGGTCGTCGTTACCGGAATGGGCGTCATTTGCAGCATCGGCAACACCTTGGCCGAGGTGACAGAGTCGCTGCGGCTCGGCCGGTCGGGCATCGTCTTTGCCGAGGACTACGCCAAGCTCGGCTTCCGCAGCCATGTGCATGGCTCGTTGAAACTGGATCTGGATGCAGTGCTGGATCGCAAGACCCGCCGTTTTATGGGCGAAGGCGCGGCATACAACTACATCGCCATGAGCCAGGCGATCGCCGATGCGGGCCTCAGCGAAGGCGAGATCAGCGATGATCGCATCGGCCTGATCATGGGCTCCGGCGGACCATCCACGCTGGCCATCGTCGAGGCCGCCGACATTACCCGGGACAAAGGCCCCAAACGTATCGGCCCGACCTCGGTGCCCAAGGCCATGTCGAGCACCTGCTCAGCAACTCTGGCGACCCCGTTCAAGATCAAGGGCGTAAACTATTCCATCAGCTCGGCCTGCTCCACCTCCAGCCACTGCATCGGCAATGCCTATGAGCTGATTCAGTGGGGCAAGCAGGACATGATCTTCGCCGGCGGCGGCGAGGCACTGGAATGGAGCCTGTCGAACCTGTTCGATGCGATGGGCGCCTTCTCATCCAAATTCAACGATACGCCAGAGCGGGCCAGCCGCGCCTATGACAAAGACCGGGACGGTTTTGTCATCGCTGGCGGCGGCGGCGTGCTGGTGCTTGAAGAGCTGGAGCGCGCCAAGGCCCGCGGCGCGCGGATCTATTGCGAAATCGTCGGCTATGGGGCCAATTCCGATGGCTATGACATGGTCCAGCCCTCCGGCGAAGGCGCGGTGCGCTGCATGCGCCAGGCGCTTGCGACCGTTGAGCGTCCGGTCGATTACGTGAATACGCACGGCACCTCGACCCCGGTGGGCGATCAGCGGGAAATGGCGGCCCTGCGCGACGTGTTCGGCAGCGCCATGCCGGCCATCAGCTCCACCAAATCCCTGACCGGCCACTCTCTCGGCGCGGCGGGCGTGCATGAGGCGATTTATTCGATCCTGATGATGCAGGAGCGCTTCCTGTGCGCCTCCGCCCATATCGATACTCTCGATCCGGAGTTCGAAGGCCTGCCGATCCTGCGGGAGCGTCAGGACAATGCGACCGTAGACTGCGTCCTCTCCAACAGTTTCGGGTTCGGCGGCACCAATGCAACCCTGGTGTTTCAGCGGTACGGCGCGTAGGGTGCGGCAAACCTGATTTACCATAACGCCTCCCTGCCCGGTCCGGCGCAGGGGTGGGCGGGCGCCCGGCGTGGCGGGGAGTGGATGTATGAGCGAGCTTGTTCTCACCGGTGATCTGATGCGCGGCCGCAAGGGCCTGATCATGGGCATCGCCAATGACCATTCCATCGCCTATGGCATTGCGCGGACCCTGGCCGCCCATGGCGCGGATTTGGCGCTGACCTACCAGAATGATGCCTTTGCCAAACGCGTGCGCCCGCTGGCCGACCAGCTTGGTGCCAGCCAAATGCTCCATTGCGACGTCGAGGACGAAGCGAGCCTGGACACCACATTTGCGACGCTGGAACGCGAATGGGGTCATCTAGACTTCGTGGTCCATGCGGTGGCCTATTCCGACAAGGCCGAGCTGAAAGGCCGTTATGTGGATGGCACCAGCCGGGAGAACTTCCGCCGCTCCCTCGACATCTCGTGCTATTCCTTCACCGATCTGTGCCGGCGCGCCGAGCCGCTGATGCTGAAATCCACGGTGCCGGGAGGACCGGGGCTGATCACCCTGACCTATTCGGGCGCGGTGCGAGCCATGCCCAACTACAATGTCATGGGGGTCGCCAAAGCCGCATTGGAGGCCAGTGTGCGCTATCTGGCCGTGGACCTGGGCCAGAACGGCATCCGCGTGAATGCGATCTCGGCCGGGCCAGTGCGCACGCTCGCGGGCTCGGCCATTGGCGATGCGCGCATGGTGTTCAAATGGAGCCGCATCCATTCAGCCCTCAAGCGGAACATCGAGCTGGATGAAGTGGGGGGCGCCGGCCTCTATCTGCTGTCGGACCTGTCAGCCGGGGTCACAGGAGAAATCCACTACGTGGACAGCGGCTACAACATCATCGCCATGCCCCGTGTTGCCGATCTCAAAGCCCAGGGGATGAGCGATGATGACTTGAAAGCGGATGGCAGCTAGACCTTTCTATTGGTGACACAACACCTTGCCCGCAATAGGTGCATTCGCCCGCCGACATATAATCTTTAATTGCACTTCTTGTCGGATCCGTTAGGGTGCCAGCGCTTTCTTGCGTGTCCGCTGCCACCGACCACAGCTTTGACGTGAAGTGTCTCTTCTGGCTCCGGATGATTTTTGACCCACCCGCCTGGCCCGAGCCATGGCGGGAAGAGGCCGCAGAAACCGCCGGCCCATCCAGAGACACACGACCATGGTGCATTTGGTTCGATCCTGGCCGCGCCTCTGGCCTGTCGCGGTGGTGCTGATCCCTCTCGCGTTACTGTGGCCCGCGCTCTTGAATGGGCAGCCGTTCCACTATCCCGACACGGTGGGATATACCCAGGGCGCGGCCATCGCCGTAGAGCGATTGTTTGGGATCGAAACCCCTTGGAGCGCCCAAACCGCCGCGAACACGCCGTCCGAAACGCCGGCCGACGCCACGGCGGCCGATCCGGCGCCGGGCCGGGCCCTGCTCGGCCGCTCCATCTATTACGGTGCCATGCTGTTCGTCGCGGATCTGGCGGGACATTTCTGGCTGATAGCGCTGGTCCAGGGGGCCCTTGTCGCGGGCACGATTTTCCTGACCATCCGGCGCCTTTTCCCAGCTCCGATGGTGCCGTTTCTGCTGAGCATTATGGTGCTGAGCGTTACCACACCGCTCGCCTTCTTTGTCGGGCTGGCGATGCCGGATATCTTCGCGGGGCTGGCGATCCTGGCGCTCGCCAATCTCCTCGTCTTCACCGGACGGATGGATCATTGGGAATGGGCCTGCTGGGCCGGCCTTCTGGCCTTGGCGACGCTGGTCCATGTCTCTCATGCCCTCATTGCACTGTGCATCCTCGCGGTGGTGCTGGCCTGGCGCGTAATCCGGCGGGAGCAGGCCCCCTGGCGCGGGGCTATAACGGCGCTCATCGCGCTGGTCATTGCCTTTGTCGGGGAGTTCATTTTTGTGCAAGCCCTCCAATGGCAATCGGGGAAAACGCCCCTGCGGCCCCCCTTCCTGACCGCGCGGCTGATCGAGGATGGACCCGGCGCCCGCTTGCTGGAGGCCACTTGCCCTGAGAGTGGCTTTGCCGCCTGTATGGTGGCCGACCGGCTGCCGATCACTTTCGAGGATTTTCTGTGGACCGAAGACCCGGCGCGCGGCGCGTTCGATGCCGCGCCAGACGCGGTGCGCCAGGCCCTGAGCGAAGAACAAACCGCCTTCGCGCTCGCCACGCTCGCCCATGATCCGGCCGGAACGCTCGCCAGTGCCACTCGCAATTTCGCCATGCAGGTGGTTCTGTTTGGGCTAGAGGATTTCAACTACTCGGCGCAACGGCGCAGCTATTACGACACGGCCCTGCCGCCGGTGCGCCAGCCAGCCCTCCAAAACTCAGCCGCCTATCACGGCTGGGCCGCTCCACGTATCATGGAGGACCTGTCGCGCCTGACGGCCCTCGCCGCCGTGCTCATGATTGCCGCCGCCGCGGTGACCATGCGCAAGCCGCCGCGACGGCTGCTGGATATGGCGGCGATTGTCCTGTTGGGCCTCGCAGCCAATGCTGCTATTTGCGGGATTCTCTCCGGACCGCTTGACCGGTTTCAGGGACGCGTCATCTGGCTGGTCCCGTTTCTGGCCGTGCTCTTTGCCCTCTCCGTGCGCCGCACTCTGGTCCTCGCCCCGCAGCCGGCGCGCCCCGTAACACCAGATGCGACCTCGTGATCGCTGCTCCAACCTCTGGTTTTAAAGTCCCTCCAATGATAGGAACCGCCGGGGAACGCGGCGCGGTGCCGCGTGGTTTGGGACACGCGCTGAGAGATCACAAAAGATGCGGGATCGCGCTCGCGAGGATCGCAGCAGGGACCGCCGCGATGGATGGACCGTTCCGTCGCCGGGCACATGGTCCGTGCGCACATGGGTGGTGATGATCGCTGTGGCGGTGATCGCCTTGAGCCGCGCGGTTTCGCTCGCCGCAGGGCCAGCCTTGTGGCTCGACGAGGCCATGCTGTCGGTCAATCTGAAATATGTCAGCCTGTGGGGCCTGTTGGAGCCCTTGCCGCTCTATGGCCAATCCGCGCCGCTTGGCTATCTGCTGCTGAGCAAGCTGATCGGCGAGAGCCTGGGTTACACGGAAATCACATTGCGCATCCTCAGCGTGCTCATGAGCCTGGCCTTGGCCTATTGGCTCTATCACGCGGCGCGCCGGGCGGCGGGACCGGCCGTGGCCGCCCTGGCGCTGATCCTGTGCAGCCTGTCTGTGACGATGGTGCATTTCGCCATCGAGATTAAGCATTACATGGGCGAAGCCGCCGCTGGCGCGCTGCTCCTGCTGGTGATGATCCGGCTGGCTCGGGAGGGTGTGTCGCGGCAGGGCGCGCTCCTGCTGGTCGGGGCCTATTGCGCGGGGCTGGCGTTTTCTAATGGGACACCGTTTCTGCTCTGCGCTCTTGGGGGGGGCCTGTTCCTGCATGGCTTACTGGGTGTCACGGGCGACAAGGGCCGGGCGCTTGGCACCGCGGACCTGACCCGGCTGGTGATCGCGGGGGTCGTGTGTGTTTTGATATCCGCAGCCTATTTCGTGCTGTATCTCAACCCGTCCATCAGCGCGAATTTCGAAAGCTACGCGGCGGCCTATGAGGGCTTGTTCCTCACATTCCCACCCGCCACGACCGATGAGGCGTTGCGCTATCTGCTGATCTTCCGGTTCTGGGCGCAGATCATGGTGGGCGAGCAGCTTGTCGGCCTCAAAAGCGACCTGTTCACGACGGTGCCGCTTGTCATCCTGCTGCTGGCGGGCGCGTGGCAGGCGGCGCGGCGCCTCCCCTTTCTGGTGACGGCGCTGATCGTCTTGATCATCGAGTTGTGGGTGATCAGCGTGATGGGGCGGCTGACCTTTCACACCATGCGCTTCTTTATGTTCACCTATCCGCTGGTGGTGCTGCTCGCCGCGTGGGGCGCGGTTTCGCTCGTGCGCGATGCGGCTGCATGGGTGCCGAAAATCACGGCGCGACAGGCGACCAGCGCGCTCCTGGTGGGATCGCTCTTTGTGTTCGCGACCCTTGCGACCCTCAAGACCCTGACCCAGGAGCGCCAGGATATCCGCGCCCTGCTCAGCCATATTCGGACCCATGAGGCCTGGGGCCAGGTGCACCCCATCTACATCTTTCACGAGACCCGCCCGACCATCGAGTTCATGGAGTTTCCCTTACGCGGCCCCTTTCTGGGCTGGGACGGTCAGCGCCAAGAAGGTGTGACGCCCATTTTCCCGGGCCTTGAGGCCTATGTGGCGTCCTACGGTCGGGAGACCGGACAGTTGGAGACGCATTGGCTGCTCGCCACCCATTTCCACCGCGTGCCAGAGCAACTGGACGCCTTGGTGGCGCGGGCCGAACAGACCGGTGCGACCTGCACGGTCGCGACGGAAGCAAAACTCGCACGGCTTTATCGCTGCGAGCGGCCCGGCGCGGCTGGCCGCATGAGCGCGCCGGCGAGAGCGCGGTGACGGCAATCGGCTGTATCAGGATGTATACGGACCGCTGACATTTCCATTGCAGGCTGTTGTCTTGCTCAACATGCCTGGCCGGGATTTCGACGGAGGGGAGCTGGTGCTGGTCGAGGGGCTGGCCCGCATGCAGTCCCGAGCCGTGGTCGTGCCTTTGGCATCATGGAACGCGGCCGTGTTCCCCAAGCGCGATCGACCGGTGACAAGCGCCTGAGGCTGGTCCAACGCCACCCTGCGCCACGGCGCCACCACCATTCGACGCGGCAAGCGCCACACCCTCGGCATTATCTTCCATGACGCGCCATAAAAAATCCCCGGACGGTCATCCGCCCGGGGATTGTACGGTGATTACCGTCTGAATACGGATCAGTCTTCCGCTTCTTCCTCGGCGATCTCTTTGCCGGTTTCCTGGTCCACGATCTTCATGGACAGGCGCACCTTGCCACGCTCGTCAAAGCCCAGAAGCTTGACCCAGACCGTGTCGCCGTCCTTGACGATCTCAGACGGCGAGCCGACGCGGCGATTGGCCATCTGCGACACATGCACGAGACCGTCGCGGGGACCGAAGAAGTTCACGAAGGCGCCGAAATCGACCACTTTGACGACCTTACCTTCGTAGATTTCGCCCACTTCCGGCTCAGCGACGATGGACTTGATCCACTTCATCGCCGCTTCGATGGAGCCGCCATCAGCCGAGGCGATGCGGATGGTCCCATCGTCATTGATGTCGATCTTGGCGCCGGTGGTCTCGGTGATCTCGCGGATCACCTTCCCGCCCGAGCCGATCACCTCACGGATCTTATCGACCGGAATGGTGATGACCTCGATGCGCGGCGCGTGAGCGCCCAATTCGCCCCGGGACTCAGAGATCGCCTTGGCCATCTCATCCAGGATGTGCACGCGGCCGCCTTGCGCCTGCTCAAGCGCGGTCTGCATGATTTCCTTGGTGATACCCGTGATCTTGATGTCCATCTGAAGCGAGGTCACGCCGTCGCGCGTCCCCGCCACTTTGAAGTCCATGTCGCCCAGGTGATCCTCATCACCCAGAATGTCCGACAGCACCGCATAGCGGTCGCCTTCTTTGATGAGCCCCATGGCAATGCCGGCCACCGGACGATTGAGCGGCACACCCGCGTCCATCATCGCCAGCGAGGCACCGCACACGGTCGCCATGGAAGACGAGCCATTGGATTCGGTGATCTCTGACACGATGCGCATGGTGTAAGGGAACTCATCCGCCGGCGGAATGAGAGCCCTAAGCGCCCGCCACGCCAGCTTGC
>CAZVEE010000092.1:0-13928 GCA_964625525.1 uncultured Alphaproteobacteria bacterium
GATGCGAGCGGCAAACAGGCCATCCTCGACCGCATTACTCCGACGACAGATTATGACAAGCTGCAAGGCTGTGATCTGATCATCGAGGCGGTGTTCGAGGACCGCAACATCAAGGCGGATGTGACCAAGCGCGCCGAAGCGCAATTGTCCGAAACCGCCGTGTTCGGCTCCAACACCTCGACCCTCCCCATCACGGGCTTGGCAGAAGCGAGCGTGCGGCCGAAAAACTTCATCGGCATCCACTTCTTCTCACCGGTGGACAAGATGCCGTTGGTGGAAATCATCATGGGCAAAGAGACGAGCCAGGAAACGCTCGCCAAGGCCATGGACTATGTGAAGGCGATCAAGAAAACGCCTATCGTGGTCAATGACAGTCGCGGCTTCTACACCTCGCGGGTATTCGGCACTTATGTCAGCGAAGGGATCAATATGCTGGCCGAGGGCGTCTCTCCGGCGCTCATCGAAAATGCCGGCCGCATGACTGGTATGCCCGTGCCACCGCTCATGCTGAATGATGAGGTGAGCCTCGAACTTGGCTATAAGGTCCGTCAGCAGACGAAAAAAGATCTGGGCGATGCCTACCGCGAAACGCCGTCTGACAAGATTGTTGAGGAGATGGTGGTGCGCCACGGCCGCCTTGGCAAAAAGGTCGGTAAGGGCTTTTACGATTATCCGTCCGAAGGGCCCAAGCGCCTGTGGCCGGGCCTGTCCCAGGTGGTGCAGGCCGCCGCCGACCAGCCGGATGTGGAAGAGCTGAAACTGCGCTTCATGGTGATCCAGGCGCTGGAGACGGCCCGGTGCTTTGAGGAAAACGTGCTCACGGATGTGCGTGACGCAGATGTGGGCGCTATTCTGGGGTGGGGCTTTGCGCCCTATACGGGCGGTCCGCTGTCCTACATCGACACGATGGGCACGGCGGATTTTGTGAAGCTGTGCGACCGTCTGGCCCAGCAATATGGCGAACGGTTCAAGCCGTCGTCGTTGTTGCGGGATATGGCGACGTCGGACGATACGTTCTACAATCGCTTTAATCCGAAAGCCGTGTAATCGGTATGCGATGATCGCGTAAGGGCCGGCGGCGTAATGCCGTCGGCCTTTTTTATGAGTGATACGGGCGAGGCAGAAGGCATGACCGGAGATCCGGCCCTGGAGACGGAATCATCACGCGGCGTGGTTGAGGAGCCGCGGCGGATGGCCGTGACTCTACCGGACGGGGCGCAATCCTGTCTTCTTTGGGATCAGGCCGGCGCAGGCGCGCCGCTCTTGCACTTCGCCCATGCCAATGGTTTCAACGCCTACACCTACCGGCGCATTTTGGCCCCTTTGAGCGACCGTGTGCGGATTATTGCCAGTGATCTGCGCGGTCATGGGGCGTCCACATTACCGGCTGATCCGCAAACGCATCATAACTGGCGGGTTTACCGGGACGACCTGCTGATGCTGCTGGACCAGCTGGCGCCGGGCGAGCGGGTGGTGCTGTCGGGCCATTCCATGGGCGGGGCTGCAAGTCTGTTGGCTGCGGCTGAACGGCCCGATCGGGTGGCGGGGCTTGTTCTGCTCGACCCGGTGATCCTGCCACGCCGGGTTTATTGGCTCACCCAGATGCGCCAGTGGCTGGGCCTCGGCCCGCTGCCCAATCCGCTCATCACAGGGGCACGCGCACGCCGTGCGCAGTGGCCGGATCATGAAACCATGATCCGCGCCTATACCGGACGCGGAGCATTCAAAACCTGGCCGCGCGAAATCATCGCGGATTATGTGACGGGCGGCACGCGGGTGCGTGATGACGGGTCGGTGGAGCTGGCCTGCGCCCCGGCCTGGGAGGCGGCGAATTTCGGCGCTCAAGGCCATGATCCGTGGCCGGATATTTCAAAGCTGATGTGCCCATTGATTCTCCTGCGCGGCACGATCAACTCCACGTGTCCTGAGTTTATCGCCGCCCGCATCCGCGCCCGTCTGCCCCAGTGTGACGACCGCCCATTGGCCGGCGCCAGTCATTTCGTGCCCATGGAACATCCCGATCAGGTGCAGGCGGCCATTCTGGACATGCTGGATCAGAGTCAAAGGCCGTGACGCTGCCGGGCGGCCTCCAGGCGATCGCGTTCTTGGGGCTGAAACTCCCCGGCGCGGCGGGCGCTCATGTCGAGCAGCAGGGCCGTGACTTCTGACCGGGCCAGCGGTTCACCGCTCTCAGTATCGAAGATCATATGGGCAAAACTCGCCGTGCGCTTGCTCACCCCACGGACACCGGAATAAATGGAGACCAGCGTTCCGGCGGCGACAGGGCGAATGTAATGCTGTCGGCTTTCCACCACAGCAACGCCATATCCGCGTTCAGCCAGATATTGCCGATCCATACCGGCGGCGTTCCAGATGTGAGCGGCCCCATCGGAGATACGGGCCGTATAGCGGCCTTGCAGCATCCATCCGTGGGCGTTGCAATCGGCGGGATGGATAACACCATGGTGAATGGGAAAGAAGCCGCGGGCACGGACGATATCCAGAGACAAACCCTCTAAAGCGCGGGTGTCGCTCACGCTTTTAGGCGCGGCATAGTCGGGCAAGGCGACTCGCAATCCCTGCGCGGCGGTCTGCACGGTAGCGGGCAGGGGCGCCGTGCTCCAGTCCTGGCGCGAGACGGCGTCCAGGCGCGTGGTCATCGCGGCGGAAACGGAATTGCTGACGCAGTCTTGCAGTTCGCTATACACGGTGATGCCTTGGTCGTCCGCCTCCAGAACACCGCATTGTATGGCGAGTGTTGTGGACACGTGTACTTCGCGCAGGAAATGCACATGGTCCCATTGCGGGCGCAAGGCAATGCCGCTTTGGGCCGCGCGGGCAGGGCCATGGCCCAGACTATGGCGCAGTTGCTCCAACGCATTGTCCAGCTTGCTCAGATAGAACTGAACATTCATATGGCCGACGTCGTCGCATTCCCAGGTGTTCACATAACCGCGATAGGTTTCAATCACGGGATGCCCCTCCCTTGTTTATGTCTGTACTGATAAAAGAGGGCGTTACAGGCCCATCTGCCGCGCGGCCAGATCCCGCATGATTTCTTCCGAGCCGCCGCCAATGGCGTTGACCCGCACCTCGCGATAAATGCGCTCCACTCGGCCACCTCGGATGTAGCCGGCGCCGCCCAGGATTTGCATGGCCTCGCGAGCGCAGAATTCCAGCGCCATGGTTGCTTGAACTTTCAGTAGGGAAAGATCCGCGACCGGTGTTTCCCCGTTCTGCACCCGCCAGGCGCACAGTTCCAAATAGCTCTGCGTGGCGTTGATCTGGCGCAGCATCTCCGCAATCTTGTGGCGGATCACCTGGTGGTCGATCAGGCGCTTGCCAAAGGTCTGGCGCTCCTGGGCCCAGGTGATGGCGTCTTCCATACAGGCGCGCGCCGCCGCCGTGGCGCCGGCGGCCATGCCCAGGCGTTCGCTGTTGAAATTCAGCATAATGCCGATAAAGCCGCGATTTTCCGGTCCGATCAGATTTTCTTTCGGGACACGGACATCATCGAGATAAATGGCAGCGGTGTCCGATGACCACCAGCCCATTTTTTTCAATGCCGTGCGGGATACGCCGGTGCTGTTCATGTCGATCAGCAGCAGCGAAATGCCGCCGGTGCCGGGGCCGCCCGTGCGCACGGCACAGGTCAGGTAGTCTGCCCGCATGCCGCCGGTGATGAACATTTTCGATCCGTTCACCACATAATGATCGCCCGCGTCCCGGGCCCGGGTCTGGATATTGGCCACATCGGAGCCGCCGGACGGCTCGGTGATGCCCAGCGAAATCAGCGTCTCACCCGCCAGAACCGATGGGGCGATTCGCGCTTTCATGTCGTCTGAGCCCAGCGCCATCACCGGCGGCAGGCCAATGCCGTGCACCATCAGGCTCGCATTCACGCCGCCCGCGCCCGGCCGGTTCAACTCCTCCGCCGTCACGATGGTGTGGAACACATCCATGCCTTCGGAAAAGCCGCCATATTGCTCGGGAAAGCCCATGCGCAAGAGGCCGAACTCGGATGCCTTGCGGAACAGATCTCGGTCGATGGCGCCGGCGTCTTCCCAGGCTTCGATATGCGGCACGATTTCCCGATCAACGAATTTGCGAAGCTCCGCACGCCAATGATGGTGGCTCTCGGTCAGAAATGGTGAGCTGGGGCGGGAGGTGTCGAAATCAAAGGTCGGTGCGGTCATGGGCGGCCCCCTGCTATGGCGATCCTCTTGATCGATCAGTGTTTTTGGTGATGGAGACCATAAAGCCTAGCCATCACTACACACAGAATAGCAGGGATGATGCGCTGTGACAGCATGCGTGACGCCCGCCCGGACCCGTGTCCGGGCGCGCGTCACCAGCAGTGGAGCACGACGGGCTGTTAGGGCGCGGGCGGCGCGCCGAGTGGTTCCATGGCCCGCGCTGATTGAGCGAGGCGGACCAGTTGGGTGAACTCGGCCCGGTAGCCGTAGGCGTCCTCGCCCTTGGCATTGATCGCGATATCGAGCAGTCCCTCCACGTCCAAAGACCGCAGATACGGATCGCCGCGCAGGTATTGTCCGAAGGCGGCAACGGACGCGGCAAAACGAGTATCTTCGCTCGCATCCTCAAAACGGGTCAGGGCCTCGGCGATCAGGACCGGCTGCTCGATGAGGCGGCTGTTGTCCTCATCCGGCAATTTGTATCGAATGCGGACAAAGGCCATCTCGCTCGCCGTGGCATCCGGCGCGGGCTGCGCGTCTTCGCTATAGCGCAGGGGTTCGGTTAGACGCGCCGGTGAGCCCATGGGCACGACCTCGTAAAACGCGGTCACCGTATGGCCGCTGCCGATCTCGCCCGCATCCACCGCATCATTGGCAAAGTCCTCCCGGTTCAGCAGGCGCGTCTCATAGCCCACAAGGCGATATTCGACGATGGCAGCGGGATTGAACTCCACCTGGATCTTCACATCCTTGGCAATGGGGAAGAGCGTGGCCCGCACATCATCCACCAACACTTTGCGCGCCTCGCGCAGGGTGTCGATATAAGCGGCCTGACCGTTCCCGGCCTGGGCCAGGCGCTGCATCAGCAGATCGTTGTAGTTACCACGCCCAAAGCCCAGCACCGTGAGATAGATCCCGGTGTCGCGCTTGCGAGCGACGAAGTCTTCCAGACGCTCCGGGTTCGTAATACCCACATTAAAGTCACCATCCGTGGCCAGTACCACACGATTGACTTTGTCGGGATCAAAGAAGCGTTCCGCCAGCGAATAGGCGAGGCGGATCCCCTCGCCGCCGGCCGTCGAGCCACCCGCGCGCAGCGCATCAAGCGCGCCCAGAATGGCTGTGCGGTTGTCCCCGGGCGTGGGCTCCAGCACCACACCCGACGCCCCCGCATAAACCACAATGGCAACCAGATCATCCGCATCCAGCGTATCGACCAGCATGGCCATGCCCTGTTTCAGCAGCGGCAGCTTATCGGGCGACTCCATGGACCCGGATACATCGATCAACAGCACCATGTTGAGCGCCGGCGTCTCACTCACCGGAATGTCGTAGCCTTTAATCCCGATACGCATCAATTGCGTATCCGCGTTCCACGGCGTCGGCGTGACTTCTATGTGCGATCGGAAAGGGGCGGCCTCGTCTACGGGCAGGGGATAGTCGTAGGGAAAGTAATTGACCATCTCTTCGATGCGCACCGCGTCGCGCGGTGGCAGGACACCATCATTGAGATAGCGCCGCACCACGGAATAGGAGGCGGTATCCACATCGACGGAGAATGTGGAAACCGGGTCCTCGGCGGTCACTTTGACCGGGTTCGGCTCCACATCTTCGTAGCGCTCGGTGTTGGGGGCTGGCGGTGCGGACAGGGGCGGCGGCAATTCCGCCGCCTCGCGGCCCGCGACGATTATCGTTTCGGTGTCGGCGCGCCCCTGGCCGCCCTGCATCTCCTGCGCGCTCATGCCGTCGTCAACGACCGCGTCGGGTTCGGTCACGGGCTCCGGCTCGTCCGCCTCGCGATTGCCGCAGCCGGCCAACAGCACGATCAGCGCCAACAGCAGCATCACCATGGAGGTGTTCACCATGGCGGTGCGGCTGTGATCGGCCGTTGCTTGATCCACCGCGCGCCGGGCGAGCGCGGCGGGCCTCTGAGAGCGGGGGCGGTGTGCCATGGGATAACCTCCGATCGGACCGTTCATCGGTTGCACTTTATCCGGGCAATCCGGGCGGTTCTGTGATGCTGCGGAGTGTGAAGCGTGGCGCCCGCGAGATCAATGCCGAATGGCGTTTAGGGCTGGCCTGTCACCTCTGCCGTATAGGGGGGCGCCGGGTCATATTGCATGGCGCGTTGTGTGGCCCGGGCGTGATCAGCGCCGTAAAGCTGGCCGATCAGCCAAAGCACCATATCGATTCCCGCGGACACGCCCGACGCGGTCACCACCGCGCCGTCCTGCACATAGCGGGGCCCGTCGAGGACGGCCGAGGCCTCGTTGCGGGCGCGCAACTCGTCCACATAGCCCCAATGGGTGGTCACGCGTTTCCCGCGCGCAGGACCAGCGGCGGTGAGCAAAACCGAGCCGGTGCACACGCTTGTCACCCAGGTACAGCGGGCGGCGCGGGCGGCGATGAAGCCGCGCATCGCGGGATTGTCCACTTCCCGGCGCGTGCCCTGGCCGCCGGGAACCAGCAGGATCGACAAGTCCGGACAGTCCGCAAAGGCATGATCCGCAAGGACGCGCATGCCTTTGGCGCAGGTCACCTGACCGCCTCGCTCGCTCACGGTGAAGACCTGATGATGTCGGTCTGGCGCGCCGTAAAAGTCGGCCACGGCGTTTGACATGGTGAACACTTCCCAGGGGCCGACAAAGTCGAGTTCCTCAACGGCGTCGAACAGCACCAAGCCGATGGTATGGTTGCTCATGGGATCGCCCTTAAGACGCAAGTACGCATTTGCCGTTCTTGATCACGGTCGCGTCGCGCTCCTCCAGCCGGCATTGGAACGAGAGCACTTCGCCGTCTTTCCACATATCCGTGATGATGGTCTCGCCCGGGAAAACCGGTGCGGAGAACCGCACATCGAAGGATTTGATCCGGGTATGGTCGTACTCGCAGGCGGATTTCAGAACGGCCCGGCAGGCCGTGCCATAGGTGCACAGGCCATGCAGGATGGGCTTGGGAAAGCCTGCCATCGAGGCAAAGCCTGGATCTGAATGCAGTGGATTGCGGTCGCCGGAAAGGCGATAGAGCAGGGCCTGATCCGCCCGGGTCTCCAGGCGGCAGGACATGTCAGGCGCGCGGTCGGGCACCTGGTGCGGCTCTGGGCCGCCACCGGCCGGGCCACCAAAACCGCCATCGCCGCGCGCGAAAATCGTCGAGCCGAGCGTGCACAGGGGCTCGTCCGTCTCCTGCAGGCGAATCTGCGTTTCAGTGGTGATGATGGCGCCTTTGTCCGCGCCTTTGTCGTAGCAGCCGGTGACGGCGCCATCGGCGACGATGGTGGCGGCCATGGGCAGCGGCCGGTGCAGGGTCAATCGCTGTTCCCCATGCACGATCATGAACCAGTTCAGGTCCGCTTGCTCCAGCGTGCGCTGGCCCCAGGCGATGACCGTCGCCATGGTCGGCACGGTGCGCATATCCGGGGTCTCATAGACATATTTCAGTTCCTGCTCGTGCAGCGGATCGCGGCCAAAGCCCACGCCCAGCGCGTAAAGCATGGTTTCCCGGTCGCCATAGGTGAACGTGTCACCGGCCGACTTCAGGGACATGATGTGATCGTAGTTGATGGGCATGGCGTCCTCCGGCGCTAGGGGGCTTTTGGCGCACCCTAGCATGGGCGCACGGGCGGGGTGAATCCCGCCCGCGCCGGTTCCGTTCGCGCCTTAGAGAATAAAGAGGTCTGCGTCCTCTAAATCTTCCAGATCCACTTTCCGCAGGATCAGGCGGTCGCCATTGAGATTGAATTCCACGTCGCGGCCATCTTGATCGGCCACGAACAGGAGTTCCTCCAACGTGTCGAATTGCGGGCCGAAGCCGCGCAGATCCAGCAGGTCATCGTCCTCGCGGAAATCATCCACCTGCACCACGCCGTCACCGGGCCGGAACACGAACGTGTCGGAGTCGCGGCCGCCTTTCAGGCGGTCGCTGCCGCCGCCGCCACGCAGCACATCGTCGCCGCGGCCGCCGTCGAGCCGGTCATCGCCGTCGCCGCCGTTGAGCGTATCGTCGTCATTACCGCCGCGCAGGCGGTCGTCGCCGTCGCCGCCTTCCAGCACATCATCATCGTCATTCCCGTCGAGCCGATCATCGCCGCCGGCGCCGATCAGCACATCATCACCATCGTCCCCGCGCACCCGGTCATCGCCGTCATCGGCAAAAATGACATCGTCATCGTCATCACCGCGCAGCTTGTCCCGGCCGCTGGTGCCCACTTCGGTGGCGGTGTCGTCATTGGACACGGTCACGGTGGTGCTGGCCGTGTTGATCTGTGCCGTGCCCTGGCCCTGATTGACCGCGTTGGTGAGGCTGAGGGCCAGCGTCTCGTCTTCTTCCGGGGCCAGATCGGCAATGATATCCACACTGACGGTAACGCTTGTCTGGCCTGCACCGAACGTAATCGTCCCGGAGAGGAATTCGCCCTCGATATCATCCTCTGTCAGCGGATTGACGCCGGTTCCCACGAGGCTGTAGTCCACTTGGCCGATATCGTCCGTGTTGCCATTGCGGGTGACGTCGAAGGTCAGTGTCGTGATGCCGCCATTGCCCTCGTCGATGGTCGTCTCATCGACGTCAATGCCGAACAGCATGGTCCGCGCTTGGATCTCCACAGTCGCGGTGGCGATGTCCGAGTTCCCGGCGCTGTCAGTGACCCGATAGACAAAGAAGTCGGTGCCGAAGAAGCCTTCATTCGGGATGAAGAGAAAGGCACCGCCGGAGAGGATGGAGACCGTGCCATTCTGCGGCTGGCTGATCGCGACGGCGGTGATCGCGTCACCGTCGATATCGAAGTCCTCGCCATTGCCGTTATCGGCCAGCACATTGCCGAGCAACACGGAGCCTTCCACGCCGATAAAGGAATCATCCTGGGCCGTGGGAATGTCCTGCACTTCTTCCACCAGAATGGTGACCGTTGCCGGATCGGCCACCGCGCCCGACGGGTCAACGGCGCGATAGGTGAAGCTGTCCTCGCCGTTAAAATCCGCATCCGGCGTAT
Organism: uncultured Alphaproteobacteria bacterium; assembly: GCA_964625525.1. Classification (GTDB taxonomy): domain Bacteria; phylum Pseudomonadota; class Alphaproteobacteria; order JAJFIK01; family JAJFIK01; genus CAZVEE01. The sequence continues at coordinate 9,187 of CAZVEE010000092.1, forward strand.
ATGTGAACGTGCCATTCGGATTGAGGGTCAACGAGCCGTTTTGCGGACCGTTGACCACGCTCACCGTAAAGGGGTCGTTTTCCGGATCAGCATCGGCGCCGCCGCCATTATTGGCGGTCACATTGGCGGTGATGGAGGTATCTTCATCAATGAAGAAGGAGTCATTCTTCAGAACTGGTTCATCATTCACCGGCGCGACCGTGATGGTCACCACGCCCGTATCCGTGCCGCCGCGCCCATCATCCAAAATGTAGCGGAACGTGTCGGTGCCATTGAAATTGGCATTGGGGGTGTACGTGAACGTGCCGTTGCTGTTCAACACCACGCTGCCATTGTCTGGCATGTCGTCCAGGCTGACAGTCAATGGGTTTTGGTCGGGATCACTATCGGCGCCCTGACCATTATTGGTCAGCACATTGCCGGACACGGTCGTGTCTTCGGTGTCGGTGAAGCTGTCATTGCGGGCGACCGGCGGTTCGTTCTGAACGTTGAAGTCTTCCGGGATGGTGATGCTCACCACATCGGTGGGGGAGTCACCAAATCCGGCGCCTTGCGCATTGAACAGCCGCAGGGCAAAGGCCTCGTCTTGCTCAACGAAGTCGTTGCCCAGAATGGTCAGGGTGATGGTCTGGGTCTGATCACCCGGATTGAAGGTCAGCGTGCCGCTGGTGGCCTGGAAATCAGAGCCTGCCACGGCCGTGCCGTCCTGGGTTTCATAATTGACCGTCACCAGATTATTGGCCGGGCCGGTCAGGCGCACCGTGACCGTGATGTCCACGGTCGGGTCCTTGGTGCCGGTGCCAAAGGCGGTGAAGTCGTCCACCTGTTCGAATTTCACGCCGAACACAATGGCGGTCTTGCCGCGCTCGTAATCGGTGAAATCGCTCAAGCCATCGGTGACATTCCCTTCATTGTCCCCGGTGAAGGCCGGGGCGCCAATGGCGAAATCGTCGACGCCGTCATTGTTCACATCGCCCACATCGGACACGACGGAGCCGAACAGGACGGTGCGGAAGTCGCCAGAAACGATATCGCCCGGGTGCTCATCGCTGGTGGTCACGCGGAAGCCGCCGGTGGACGGATTGACGAAACTATCCGCCTGGATCACACCGCTTTGGCCGCCAAAGTCCTCGCCGCCATAGATGATGGTGGCAAAGCCCGGCTCGCGATTGCGCTGGTTCACGCCGATGCCGATATCGTCAAAGCCGTCGCCATTCACGTCGCCCAGACCGCCGACAAACTCGTTGGAGAAGTCGACGATATTGCCGTTATTGTTCCCTTTGGTGATCCGCACGCCTACGGACGGATTGAGATTGTTCAGGTCGATATTGCTGGGGAACCCCGTGTCAGACCCGAAAATCACATAGCTGTCCGGCGCCTGAAACTGCGGATCATTGGGCGAGCGGAAGCCGTTGCTGCCCGCGCTGCCGATGATCAGGTCTTCGATGCCGTCGCCGTTCACATCACCGGCACTGTCGAGCGACCAGCCCAACAGCGTGCCCGCCTTACCCGAAATGGTGAAGCCGTCGAGGCCGTTATTCACCTGGGTGCGCGAGAAATTGCCGCCGTTTTGGGCAAAGTTCTGGCCGCCAAAAATAACCGTGACCAGGCCATTATTGGAATTCCCGCCCTGAAGGTCGGCCTCCCGCGAGCCGATGATGATATCCGCGATACCGTCGCCATTCACATCGGCCAGGTGCGAGGCGGTGCCGGTCTGTTCCGCCGGGCGCTGAATATCACCGCCAATGCGGAAACCGTTCTGGCCGTTCAGGTCCGAAATGGAAATGTTCGAGAGTTGCTGGCCGTCCTCGCCAAACACCACAAACACATCGCCCGGCGTGGTGCGATCGCCTTTGGACCCGACCAGCAGGTCATCCACGCCGTCGCCGTTGACATCGCCGATGCCACCGACGGAAAAGCCCACTTCTTCGCCAAAAAACAGCGAGGCCGGATCGTCGATGGAGGAGGCCTCCTCGGAGATCAGCTCATCGCCGTCGAACTTGAACACCCCCGACGGCGGATCGGACAGGCGCAGATTGCCGTTCTCGGTCGCGGATTGGAAATCATCGCGCCCATAAATGATGTAGGCGCCGCCTTCGTGCTTGCGCACGTCCACGGTCTCTGGCGGCGTATCGTCCTCGCCGCCTTCTCCCGCGTCGCCATCACCGTCGCCCTCGTCAGGCACTTCCAATTCGTAAATGCGGATTTCATCGCGCGGCGCGCCGACCACGATATCGGCGAAGCCGTCATTGTTCAGATCCCCCGCCGGGCCGACCGAAAAGCCGGCTTGGGCGAAGAAGCGCGGGCCGATCACCGTGAAGCCGTCGGTGCCGTCCAGCTGGCTGAGATCGATGGAAGCGGGGAACCCTTGGGCGGTGCCGAACACCACATGGGCGCGGCCCGCGAGATCGCCACCGAAGCCGCCCGGCGGGACGAAGGCATCACCGCCGTCGGACCCGACGATGAAATCATCGATGCCATCCCCGTTGACGTCCCCCAGGCCCGCCACAGCGATCCCGTGCACGTCGATGGCATCCGGTCCGGTTCCGGTGGTCACAAAGCCGTTTTGGCCGTTCAGCGTAGTGATATCGAGCGTCATGAACCCCAACCCTGTCGAATGGCGCTGTCACGAGGACTTGTGTCTAAGAAGCGGTACCGGCAGGGCGGGGGGCTTCCCGCCATGGCTCAAACCCCAATGTGACCCACACCGATCAACATGACAGGTGTGATGCCATAAGCCGCGCCATCCGCGTCCGGACGACATGCATTTAGGTGAGGGGAGCCGCCTTGTGAAGATAGATTTTAATCTTTGGTTAAGAATTTAACCTTTCGGGGGAGGGGAAAGGCCATGGCAACAATGTGACTTTCTTGGTCGTAATAATGGGCGGAAAAGTAAAAAATCTGACTATACTGTTTTATAGAAAGAAATTACCGGGAAGTGCCCCGCGCTCTGCAAGCATGCCCCGCCATGGGGCGAGAACAGGCGACGCCGGGAACACGGTTAACGGGGGGCGACGCTTTGGTAACCTTGGCGCTAAATCATGCGGCTGCATGTCGCGGCGGCGCCAGATCTGGGGGCGCGATGCCCTCATCCATCATTCCGCCCGCGCGCCGTCCGTGCCATGCTATGACCGCGTGTCGATAAAACCGCCGTGAGGGAGCTTGGACGCCGATGGGGTACCAGTGTTTTGACGTCGAAATCACCGAGAATATCGCGCATCTGCGGCTCAACCGGCCGGAGAAGCTGAACAGCATGATCCGGGAGTTCTGGAACGAACTGCCCGAGATCGTCACGGATATCGACCGCAACGCGAAGGCGCGCGTCATCGTGCTCTCGTCCTCCGGCAAGCATTTCTGCGCCGGTATGGATCTCGCGGTGTTCTCCGACCCCCAGGCCGGCGTCGCGGCCGATGGCGGCGAAGTGGGCCGCCAGCGCCACGCCTTCCGCGACTTTGTCAAAGTGCTCCAAGGCACGTTCAACTGCCTCGACCAGGCCCGCATGCCGGTGCTGGCGGCTATTCAGGGGGCGTGTATCGGCGGCGCGGTCGATATGACCTCGGCTTGTGACATGCGCTATGCCACCGAAGACGCGTTCTTTTCGGTGCAGGAGATCAATATCGGCATGACCGCCGATGTGGGTACGTTTCCGCGCCTGTGTCATCTCATGCCCCAGGGCATGGTGCGGGAGCTGTGTTACACGGGCCGTCGGCTGAGCTCGGCGGAGGCCAAGGAGATCGGCCTTGTCAATAAGGTCTATCCAACCCACGAGGCCATGATGGCGGATGTCATGGCCATCGCCCGTGAGATCGCTTCTAAATCCCCTCTTGCGGTGGCGGGCACCAAGGTCATGATCAATTACGCGCGGGATCATTCCATCCATGACGCGCTCGACTATATCGCGACCTGGCAGACGGGGATGTTCCAGCCCACGGATATGGTCGAAGCCTTCAGCGCTCAGGGCGAGGGCCGCCCGCCGGTGTTTGACGATCTACGGCCGCTGAAAACCCGCATGTGAGCGGGCGCGATGAGACTGGCGCCTGATGAGATTGGCGCCTGATGAGATTGGCGCCTGATGAGATTGGCGAAGGACACATGACGTCATGAGTGATGTGCTGGGGCCATCGCCCTTCAACGGCCCGCCGCATGATGGGGGCTTGACCGGAACGGCCGCGCGGCGGGCGGCCACGCCCCTGCGTGGTGTGCTGACATTGCCGGCGGGCTGTCTGACCATTTTCGGCGGTATAGTGCTGGTAGCGCTGGTGCTGGTCGTACTCGGTCTCGGTGTGGCCTTTCCAGGCTATCGCTCCACGCCCATTTATCGCGAAGCACTGCGCCTCGTGAACGAGCACGACGAGGCGCGCGAGGCCTTGGGCGCTCCGGTGGTGGAGACCGGGCTCGTCTCCTTCATCAGCGATTTCAGCACCACGGGCGAGGGCACGCGCCGGCTGTTGTCCCTACGAGTGTCGGGCGGCACGGCAGAAGGCACGCTCTATGCCGAAGGCCGCGAACAAGGCGGCCGGGTCTCCTTGGGGACAGCGCGACTGACCTTGCCGGACGGGCGCCGGCTGAGCCTTCTGCCCGCACTCGCCCCGGCCACACGCCCGGGCTTGGACTCCGTTTTCCCCCGTGGCGACGAGAATCGCACCGGGCGCTGACGACCCAGCGTCGGATAGGGCCGCACCGTGCATCTAGAGCGCTTTCAGGAAAAGTGTGCGCGGTTTTCCGCCCGGAAAGCGCGCTAA
>CAZVEE010000093.1:0-6664 GCA_964625525.1 uncultured Alphaproteobacteria bacterium
TGGTCAGGTTGAAGCCGGTCGTCCCGGCACAGATCACCACCATGCCGCCGCGCTTGACGATGAACACGGATACGGGGAAGGTGGCCTCGCCCGGGTGTTCAAAGACAATGTCCACGTCATTGCCCTTGCCCGTGAACTCCCAGATCGCCTTGCCGAATTTGCGGACTTCGCGCATGTAATCGCCGAAATCCGGCCCGTTCACCGTCGGCAATTGGCCCCAGCAATTGAAGTCTTTCCGGTTCAAGACGCCCTTGGCGCCCATGGACAGCACAAAATCCCGTTTGTCATTATCTGAAACAACGCCGATGGCATGCGCGCCGGAGACCGCGCACAGCTGCGTCCCAAACACCCCCAGGCCGCCTGACGCCCCCCACACCAGCACGCTCTGGCCCGGCTTCAGAATATGCGGCCGGTGCCCATAAAGCATGCGATAGGCCGTGGCCAGGGTCAGCGTGTAACAGGCCGCCTCTTCCCAAGTCAGGTGCTTGGGGCGCGGCAGCAGCTGGCGCGCCTGCACACGGCAGAACTGAGCGAAAGACCCGTCCGGCGTCTCATAGCCCCAGATGCGCTGGGATGGGGAATACATGGGATCTCCCCCATTACACTCCTCGTCGTCGCCATCATCCTGGTTACAGTGAATGACCACCTCGTCGCCAGGCTTCCAGCGGTTTACTTTGTCGCCCACCGCCCAGATGATGCCCGAGGCGTCCGAGCCCGCCACATGGAAGTCCTGGCCATGGCCGTCGAGCACGGAAATCGGCTCGCCCAGCGCGGCCCAGACGCCGTTGTAGTTGACGCCCGCTGCCATCACGAGCACGCGCACCTCATAGGAGTCGATCTCCGGCACCGGCAGCACTTCAAGCTGCATGGCGTCTTCCGGGGGGCCGTGGCGTTCCTTCCGAATGGCCCAGCCATACATCTGCTTGGGCACATGGAACGCGGGCGGGATCTCGCCCAACTCATACAGATCTTTTTCAACGGCGCCCTCGGCGCCCGCGGTCGTGGCCATGATGCCCGCTCCCCTGATCCCGGCTCGATAGGGCCCGGTTTTCCGGGCCGCTCCTTCATGTGACGGAAGCATGACCCGCCCGGGCTTGCACGCGCAAGGCCCTTTTCGCACTGCAACACAGTTAAGCGGCATCCCCCTAACGCAGGGTTCACCGCAAGGCTCGGCCCGCTCACCCGGCGTTACCGCTCCCGGGGTAGTCTGGCCCACATCGCTGGCTCGCCACGGCCCGCGCCGATATAGTGAACGCTTGTCAGTCCTTTAGAATGTCCGGCCTTTAGGATGATCCGGGACTTCCCCAACGAGCAGCAGCAGCAGAGACAGGTGCGCCCATGACCGACCCCATGCAGACCTCGCGCGATAAGCCCTGGATCTTCCGCACCTATGCAGGCCATTCCACCGCCAAGGCCTCCAACGAGCTCTACCGCACCAATCTGGCGCGCGGTCAGACGGGCCTCTCCGTGGCCTTCGACCTGCCCACCCAGACCGGCTATGACGCGGATCATCCCCTCGCCCAGGGTGAAGTCGGCAAGGTGGGCGTGCCCATCGGCCATCTGGGCGATATGCGCGCCTTGTTCGATCACATCCCGCTCGAACAGATGAACACCTCGATGACCATCAACGCCACCGCCGCCTGGCTGCTGTCCCTTTACATCGCCGCCGCCGAGGAACAGGGAGCGGACATCACCAAATTGCAGGGTACGACCCAGAACGACATCATTAAAGAGTACCTCTCCCGCGGCACCTATATTTTCCCGCCCGCGCCCTCGTTGCGACTGATCTCCGACATGATCAGCTACACCTATACGCATCTGCCGAAATGGAACCCGACCAATGTCTGCTCCTATCACCTGCAAGAGGCAGGGGCGACGCCGGTGCAGGAGATCGCCTATGCGCTGGCGACCGCAACGGCCGTTCTGGATACGGTGAAGGCCTCGGGCCATGTTCCGGAGGCGGATTTTCCCCGGGTCGTCGGACGGCTGAGCTTTTTCTGCAATGCGGGCATCAAGCTCATTGAAGAGCTGTGTAAGATGCGCGCCTTTGTGCGCCTGTGGGACGACATCACCGCCAACCGGTATGGCGTGACCGATCCCCGCTTCCGCCGGTTCCGTTACGGGGTGCAGGTGAATTCGCTTGGCCTGACCGAGCAGCAGCCGGAAAACAACGTCTACCGCATCCTGCTGGAAATGCTGGCGGTGACCTTGTCCAAGGATGCCCGCGCCCGCGCCGTGCAATTGCCGGCCTGGAACGAGGCGCTTGGCCTGCCCCGTCCCTGGGACCAGCAATGGTCGCTCCGCATGCAGCAGATCCTGGCCTTCGAGACCGACCTGCTGGCCCATGGCGACATCTTCAACGGCTCTCATGTCATCGAGACACTGACCGATGAGATCGCCGCCGGTGCCCGCACCGAGTTCGAGCGGGTCGATGCCATGGGCGGCGCCGTGGCGGCCGTGGAGTCGGCCTATATGAAGCAGCAGATGGTGGAATCCAATACCCGCCGGGTGCGCGCCATCGAAAGCGGCGAGCAGACCGTCGTCGGCGTGAACCGATATCTGGAGAGTGCCGCGTCACCGCTGTCGGCCGGCGATGGCACCATCCTCACTGTGTCCGATACGGTGGAGGCGGAGCAAATTGAACGCCTGAAAGCCTGGCGCGCTGCTCGCGATGAGCACGCCGCGCAAGCCGCCCTGGCCGACCTGCGCCGCGCCGCCAGCGAGGGCACCAATATCATGCCCGTTTCCATTGCCTGCGCCAAAGTGGGTGTCACCACCGGCGAATGGGCCGGCACCTTGCGCGAGGTCTTTGGCGAGTATCGCGCTCCCACCGGTGTTGCCCGCTCTGGCCCCGTGGATCAGAGCGGCGACATCGCGGAAGTGCGCGCCGACGTAGAGCGGGTCTCCCAAACCCTTGGCCGGCGCCTGAAGATTCTGGTGGGCAAGCCCGGCCTTGACGGCCATTCCAGCGGCGCCGAGCAGATTGCCGTGCGCGCCCGGGATTCGGGCATGGAAGTGGTTTATGAGGGCATCCGCCTGACCCCGGCCCAGATCGTGAACGCCGCCCTGGAGGAAAGCGTCCATGTGGTGGGCCTGTCGATCTTATCAGGCTCTCATGTGGCGCTCGTGCGTGATGTGATGGAGCGCATGCGTGCGGCCGGTATCGGTCATATCCCCGTGGTGGTCGGCGGCATCATTCCCGAAGCCGACGAGATCGCGTTGAAAGGGTTCGGCGTCGCCGGGATATACACGCCCAAGAACTATCAGCTCACGGATATCATGAAGGACGTGGTCGCCCTCGTGGAGCGCGCCCAGGCCTAACGCGCGGCCGCCTACCAAAACCTGCCGCTTGCTTTGCGGGCCCAGGATTGTTACCACGCCGTCGACAAGGGCAAGTTGCGTTCGTCCCGGTTGAGTTGTGGCGGGCGCCATTGTGGTGATCCTGCAACAACGCTGGCAAATCCGTACAGAAATGGCCGGATTGGACGCGGGACTGTCATCAGGCCGACGCGGCTTGCCCCTACATTGAATGATAGGCTGGATGATTGCGGCGCGGAACGAGATCGCGACACAATCGGTCCCGCCAAGGTGAACGCAGGCTGGGTTGAGGTGAGCACGGGGCTGGACGGGGACAAAGATAAACTGCGCTAAAGGCACACATAGACGACCAAACCACCAACCAAGACCAACGCACCAAAGAAGAAACGGCAAACTAGAAACCATGGTGCCAAAGGTAATATCAGTCCGAATGAGGCTGTCCGGTGGGGCTGACTGAGAAAAAAATGCCCGCAATGCATTTTGCGGCGCGGGTGGTCGGCTGAGATGGTCCCTCTTCTTCCGCCTTCTTTATCCCACTCTCAATCTCTCGGACTGCGCCAAAACAGAGTATTTGACTCATCTGGAGAGTTTACGCCGCCGGTTTCCCGCAATATTCTGAGATCTCGAATCTTTAACAAAGGCTCGAAACCGGTAGGACCGAGGAAGAGAAAGGCCGTACCATGGTTGCGACTTCCCCCTGGGGCGATGTGTTCGACGAGTTCACGGCGCGCAATGTTCCTTATGGCTTCAACCATCAGGACGTTGAAGAAAAAGCACGCAACGGTCGCTCGCAAGCCCTTAAGGAACTCGTCTATCCAGACCAGGACGGCGAACTTCTCGGCCGCGCCAAGACGCCAGTCAAGCCAGAGGCGCTAAAAACGCGACTTGAACGCTGGAACGACTACTATAACGCGAAGCTGCGCATCATCGAAGGCGAGCTGCGCGACCTGCACGAGCGGCGCACCGGCTTTGGCCACTCCATCATGCTGATGGTGCTGATGGTCTTTGCCTTCCTGGTGTTTCTGGCCGTGCTGGCGGTGGACTACGCGGTGCTCAGCGAGTTCTGGGCTCAAGTCTATTCCAATGAATTCGGCGAGGTGCCGCCGGACTTCGCCGCCTCGGTGGTGATCAAGTCCTTGCAAGTGGTGGTGGCGGCTTTGGCCTTCCACTTCTTCACGCAAAACCTCACGCCGGAGGGGCGAAAATATTTCGCTTACTTCGTCTTCATCGTGACCTTGCTGTTTCTGCTGGGCCTGGGCTTCCTGAACGCGGCCAACAGCCTGCCGCCGGGCTCGGATCTGGCCGTTAATCAGAACAACCAGGCGGCCACGGAAGAAGATCGGGCCATCTTGGAGGCTCTCGGTCTGGCCGATGAAGAAGAAGCCGCAGCACCCGCCGCCGATGCGGGCGCGCCCGCCGAAACCGGCGCGACACGGGCGGATACGTTCCGCTTCTACTATGAGATGGCCTGGTTCATGACATTGGCGCTGTTGTTCGTCGCGGTGACCTCCGTGGCGGCGCTGGTGCTGCATGTGGCCTTGCGGGCGGCGGTGGCGCTGTTTGGGCGGGTGGATAACGAACACCAGTTCGCCAAGCGCTCCATTGTGAACAAGCGCGATATGCGGTTCCGTCAACTCCGGGCCCGCCGGGCCCGCCAGTGGCTGATGTCGGAAAAAGCCCGAAGAGATTTGTTGCGCCATTGCCTCGCGTCTTTCGAGGCCGGCTACCTCCACGGCCTTTTCGGCAAGGGGAGCGGCTGGTTCAGCAGCAGCCCGAGCGAATCCATGGAAACCACCAAGACCGAAGACGGCGAGGAAGAGCCCGTGACCACCGAAGGTCAACTGGTCGTTCGCTTGGAAGAAGCCATGGAAGCCGCCCGTGGGGAAATCGATGGCCGCGAATGGGTGGTCACACCTGAAGAAGACTTCGTCGAATATGACGACGAAGGGCTTCAGGAAGAGAAAGATCGTCGAACCCAGAAGCGGGAGGCTGGCATCGAGGATGAAGCAGAACCGCAGCAGGGCGGCGCAGGCGACGGCGATGGGCAGCCCGCTCGTGGTTAACAGCCGTTCGGTTCAGCACCGGACTGCGGTATTATGAGGCTCGGGTGGATCGCGTGGGTCCGCCCGAGCCATGAGATTGGGTGGCGCGGGGGCGCCATTCCGCCCGTCTTTGCCCCCGTGTCTGCCAAGGCATCCCAATCAACCAGGGGAGCCTTGATCGACCTGGGGGTCCCCAGCTAACCGGGGAAGCCCATTGGCGCGACTTGATAAACAGGGAGACCCCGTCGCCGGGTCATCTTAAAGGTGGGGACGAGAAGCCATGTCACAGCGTAGCTCTACACGCGATCATCGGACGCGCTGCGAAGCCCGTAATGGCCTGTCGCCCCGCAATGGCCTGTCGCCCCGCAATGGCCTGTCACGTTGGGCGCGGCTGGCGGTGTTGGGGCTGGTGGCCTTCTGCCTCAGCCTGGAACCGCAAAGCAGTCCGGCCTTCGCGACCACCAGTCAGAACGCGGCCGAGGAAACCGCCCGCGCCGCCGCAGCGATGAGCGCCCCCCAATCCGGCAGCAGCGCCTGGCTCTCCAGCCTGTGGGACTGGCTGAACCCCAATGCACGGCGCCCGCGCGGGACGCCGGAGCACATCATCATCGGCCTCGACATCTCCAAGAGTAATCCGCTGGTGATCGATCAGAATTTCGCCGCCAGCGTGGCCGATTATGTGCGCAATGAAATCACCGGCCTGCCGCCGCGCTCGCGCGTCTATCTGCGCACCTTCGGCGTCGATGATGCCGCGCCCAATCCCCTGCGCCGGGACCGCATCATCACCAACGAGACCAATGCCGCCGAAGCCGCGAGCTTTTTCCGCACCCTCATTCGCGGTGTGCCGACCCTGGTGGACCGCGGTGAGATCGAAGCCCAGGACTACACCAACATCATCTCGTTCATGAACAACATGGCTCAGATCGTTGATTGTGAGCGCTACAACACGACCGTGATCCTGGCCACTGACGGCATTGAGGATTCCGAATTCGTGCGCCTGGGCCGCGACGGCGCTCGCTTGCCAGCTGCAACCGAAGGTTTGTTCCAAGGCTGTGATCGCCTATTAATGTTGGGTGTCGGTCAAGGACGGGGCAGCCCGGCGACCACCGCGCGGCTGCGCCGTGAATGGGATCGTTGGGCCGACGAGGCGGGATTCCGCCGCTTCACGGGCCTCAACAACTGGTAAGCTGCACCCGGTAGAGAGAGGGACCGTGTGCGACTAGCGCGAGCAGCCCTCTTTCAACGGTCAGTGACCGTGGGACACAATGGTACTGGACCTGTGGCAGTGGACCTGTGGCAGTGGA
>CAZVEE010000093.1:6764-13028 GCA_964625525.1 uncultured Alphaproteobacteria bacterium
TGGACCTGTGGCAGTGGACCTGTGGCAGTGGAACTGTGGCGGCGGGACCATAGCGGTGGGACCATAGCGGTGGGACCGATGGGAACACGGGGCCGGCGGAAACGAGATCGTGCCTGACGACAGCCCTGACCGATCCGGTGGGCATTGATCCTGTGGTTATCGATCCTATGGGAGTGTCAGCGGGGGTGGCAGGCCGTGCCAATCCATGACCGGACCGCACGCGCAGAACGATAGAAGGGGGTGCCAGGGTGTTTGATGAAGGCCTGAAATCGACCTTAGGCGGGGTCCTGATCGCTTTGGCGGTCCTGGGGTTTGCATTGGCCATCGCAGCGGCGGTGTTTATCACCGTTGTCGCCCTGCGCCATGCCTTTGACCGGGTGGACTCCGATCAGACGCCCGGCCCATACGTGGTTATCGGCCTCGATCTTTCCCAAGGTAACCCGCTGGTCACGGACCGGGTCTTCGCCGAACGTGTGGGGGATCGTCTGTTCGACATGATCGCCAATCTGCGCAAGCGCTCTGATGTGCGGGTCCGCGGTTTCGGTGATTACGGCCGCTCGCCCGCTCAGCTCAGCTTCGATCGGCGCATTACCCTGCGCCCCCAGGCCGAACGCTTCGCCGGCACCGTGCGGGCTGTGGTCACCAGTCTTCCGGATCTCATGGATGAAAGCCGCCTGCGCCCTACCAGTGAGAGCAACATTCTGGCCTTCTTGGAAGGCATGGCCGACGGCCTCGATTGCCAAAACCGCCAGGTCCACATCTATCTCGTGACCGATGGCATCGAGGACTCCGAATTCGCCAGCATGGAAACTGCGCAAAGCACCCTGCCGTCCCCGCCCCGCGCACTGTTCGAAGGCTGCTACCAGCTTCAGATGGTGGGCTTGGGCCAGGGCCAGGACAGCCCGCTTCTGGGCCGCCAGTTGCGCAACCAGTGGGAAGGCTGGGCCGAAGCTGCCGGCTTTGAAGACTTCGTGTCGCTCAGCAACTGGTGATCACCGGACCGGCTCGGGGTCCGGGCCGGTTCCTGATGGAGGACCTGTCACCATGACCGCAGCCCGCATTTCTGTGCCATCCCGCGCGCCTGCGCCCGTTTTAGGCCCGGTCCTAGCGCTCCTCGCGCTTCTGGGTCTGGCACCGGCCGCCTATGCGCAAGACAGTGGTCGCGCCGAGCCCTATCACCTGATCATCGGCATCGATATCAGCGAGGGCAGCCCGTTCACCAGCGATCGCGGTTTTGCGGCCAAGACCGCCAAGCGCATTGGCGCCCGTGTTGGCAAAATGCCCATGCGCTCCCAGGTCACCTTCCGCACGTTCGGGGCCCATTCCACGACCGACGCTAATCTCGACATTGATCGGGAGCTGTCGCGCAATCAAACGCCCGAGGCCACGCAAGTCTTTCTCGAAGCGATCATCTCCGGCATCCCCGAATTGGTGGCGCAAAACCGCCTCCAGGCACAGCAAGGCAGCAATATCATTGGCTTCCTCACCTCCATGTCCCGCATGGCCCAGTGCGACGACCGCCGCACGGTTTTTGTGATCGCCACCGATGGGCTGGAGGACAGCGAATATGCCGATATGGCTGAGGGCGCCTCTTTGCCCGCGCCGTCCCCGCCCCGCTTTCAGAATTGCGCCCGGCTGGAACTGTTGGGGCTCGGTCGGGGGGGCGGCTCGCCGGAATTAACCAACCGGGTCATTGAAGAATGGCGAAGCTGGGGCGATCAGGCCGGCTTTGCGCTCACGGTCGGTCTCGACACCTGGTAAGCCCACCGCCGCGCGCACCTGCGCCGGCGACCAACCGGCCGCCCGCAGGCTAGCGAGCCCGCGCGCGGCATCCCGCTTCGCCAGCCGGCGCCCCGCCTCATCCCGAATGAGCCGATGGTGCCGGTATCGCGGCACCGGCAGGTCCAGCAGCGCCTGTAACAGCCGATGCACATGGGTCGAGGCGAACAGGTCCTCCCCCCGCGTCACCAGAGTCACGCCCTGAGCCGCGTCATCCACCACCACCGCCAGGTGATAGCTGGCGGGGGCATCCTTGCGCGCCAGCACCACATCGCCGAAGGGCGCCGGATCCACGACAATGGTGCCCCGTTCACCCGCCGGGCCGGCGCCGAGTTCTGTGAACGCCAAGCCCGGCCCCGCCAGGCTCATCGCCTTGGCAAGATCGAGCCGCAGAGCATGGGGCTCACCCGCCGCTCGGCGCGCGGCCGCCTCCTGCCGATCGAGCCCCCGGCACAGGCCGGGATAGACCGGCCCATCGGGCCCATGGGGCGCGGCCCCGGACCGCGCGATCTCCGCCGCAATGTCTTTGCGCGTACAGAAGCAGGGATAAACCAGCCCCATCCTGTCCAACCGCGCCAGCGCCGCTTCATAGGCCGCCCCCCGCTGCGACTGGCGCATCACCGGGGCCGGCCAGGAGAGACCGAGCCAGGCGAGATCCTCATACAACGCGGCCTCAAAGGCGGTCCGAACCCGGCCCTGATCCAGATCTTCCAGGCGCAGGAGGAACTGCCCGCCCTGCGCGCGCGCCGCATCATGAGCCACAAGCGCCGCGAAGGCATGCCCCAGATGCAGCAGCCCCGTCGGCGAGGGCGCAAAGCGCGTGATCGGCGGCGCGGGACATGTCATGACTGCCAGTCTATCCTTGGTTCGACCCAGTGAGGAGAGACCCCATGGCCCTGCCCGCCCTTGATGGCCCCCGCGTTGTGCCCGCCGATGGCCAAGCGCCCGACCGGCTCGTGATTTTCGTCCACGGCTACGGCGCCGACGGCCAGGATCTCATCGGTCTTGCGCCCCATCTGCAACAGCATATGCCGACGGCAGCCTTTGTCTCTCCTAATGCACCCGAACCCTGTGGCATGTCGCCCATGGGCTATCAATGGTTCCCCATCACGCGCATCGCCCCCAATGAGATGTGGGACGGCGTGCAGCGCGCTGGCCCGACGCTCAATGCGTTCATTGACGCGGAATTGGCCCGCTATGGCCTGGGGCCAGATCGTGTGGCGCTGGTGGGCTTCAGCCAGGGCACCATGATGTCGCTGCATGTGGGCCTGCGCCGTGCAACCGCTCCGGCTGCCATTGTGGGTTTTTCCGGCGCCCTGGCCGGGCCCGAGCACTTGCCCACCCAGATTACGGCAAAGCCGCCGATCCTTCTTGTGCATGGCGACGCAGACCAAGTGGTGCCGCCGGCCGCTCTGCCGGTGGCTGTCAAAACCCTGCAAGAGGTGGGGGTGCCGGTAAATGCCCATGTGTCGAAAGGTGTGGGCCATGGTATCGCACCGGATGGGCTGGCGCTCGCCATGCGCTTCTTACCTCAGGCCTTTGGCGCCGCGCCCACGGCACAGGCGTGACCCGGCACCGTCTCCAAATCTGGCGGAGGTCATCGAAGTGTCACACTAGATGTGGTATGATTCGCATGTTGGTCGCGGCCGGTGGTCACGTGTTGTCCACAGGCCGTTGATTCCGACATCACGGTAGCTTAGTTCAAAGCAGTCTCAAGGAGGTTGGGTCACCCAGCCCCCTTTGGGAATCACGGCAGAGGACGAGAGCGCAGTGCAAGCATCCGTCAGATCACCGGAAAGCTGTCCGGCGCTGGTGTTAAACGCTGATCACCGGCCTTTGAGTTATTTTCCCCTGTCCTTGGTGTCATGGCAGGAGGCCGTTAAACAGGTCTTCCTGGACAGGGTGAACATATTGTCCCATTACGACAATATGGTGAGGTCGCCCAGCTTCCAGATGAAGCTCCCCTCGGTCATTTCTTTGAAATGTTACGTAAAGCCGGCTCGTCAGCCGGCTTTTACACGTTTTAACGTGTTTTTGCGCGACAAGTTCCTGTGCCAGTACTGCGGCGCCGGCCCCAGCACGGACATGACATTCGACCATGTCATTCCGCGCTGTCGCGGCGGCAAGACCACGTGGGAAAACGTGGTCACGGCGTGCTCACCGTGCAACTTGCGCAAAGGCGGCCGCATGCCCCGCGAGGCGGGCATGATCCCCGCGCAAACCCCGGCCCCGCCCAGCGTGGCCAAACTCCACGCCAACGGGCGCATGTTCCCGCCCAACTATTTGCACGAGAGCTGGCACGATTACCTATATTGGGATAGCGAGCTGGAACCGTAAGAGGACGTCGAGACGGTCAACCCATGACCTCTCAAACCTTCTCGCTCACCTTGATCGCCAAACGGCAGCCCGCCTTGATCGCCGCCGATAGCAGGCCATAACCCGGCGTATCGCGGGAGCCTTCGTCAATGGCGGTGTGTTGGTGCTCGGCTTCTTCGGCACGAAAGCGGGCGATCATGGATTTAAGCGCCGGTTCCTTGTCGCCCAATTCCTCTTCCTGAGCGGCGTAGTGTTCGACGATGACTTCTTCCACGGCTTCTGTGCAGGCCATGGCGGCACGTTCGCCCAGAAGCGCCGTCGCCGCGCCCAAAGCGAAACCGGCCACATGCCACACGGGCAATAAGGCCGTAGGGCGGACGCCACGCTCGGCGATTTCGCGGTTGAAGCCGTCCAGATGCGCATCTTCCTGTTCGGCCATGTGGCGGATCATGTCCGCACTGCGGGCGGTCGCGGCGGAGCGACCGAGCACGGCAAGCTGCCCCGCATAAATGCGGGTCGCACCATACTCGCCGGCATGATTGACCCGCACCATTTCCGCCACCCGCGCCTCGCCCGTGCGCGCGCCGGGGAACCCCATGGCGCCTTGCCGCTTCACGATGCTGCCCACGTCGTCACTCATGCCGTCTTCGCTCCGAGGCGCCACAGCAACAGACCCGCCAGGACCGTCGCCGCGGCAAACAAACCGTTGAGGGCCGCGATGCTGAGCCCAAAAATCGACCAGGGGATTTCATCGCAAGCCACGATCCGCGCGTCCCCTTCCAACATGCGCAGGAGATCCGCCGCCGTTGCCGGCATCTCGCCATGAGTGCCGGTGCAACTGGACGGCCCGGGCCACCAGCCTTGCTCGATGCCGGCATGATAGCCCGCGACCCCGGCCCCGACCGCCACCGCCAGAAGCGCCCCCGCCACCAGCAAAGGGCGGACTTGTGGCAAAACAAGCGCCAGACCAGCCAGCCCACCGGCCACCCACCAGGGATAGCGTTGGGTGAAACACAAATCACACGGCGGCAGGCCGAGCCCGTATTCAAAGACCCAGGCCCCCACGATAGCGCCGACCGCCGCCAATAACACCAGCAGCCCCGCCCCCTGAGCGCCCGTGGGCATGATGCCAAACAATGCCGACACCTCGGCCCCGTCACGCGTCATCGCTGGGTGGCTCATGACCTCACCTCTTCACACCTTCTGAGCTAAGCGCTGAGGCGGCCGTTGCCATGAGGCGCACTGCCGCGCCTTTAGTCGCGGAGCATGTCCACCAGGTTGACCCCGAAAAAGGCAATGCCCACGGCCACCGCCACCAGGAACGTCACCCATATGAGACCCAGGACCGCGCCACCGAGCACCATTAACCCGTCCCGTTGAATAAAGCCTACACTCATAAACGCCACGGCAATGCCCGGGACCGTGTTGGTCATGGGCAACGGCACCGCAATGGAAAGCGACGCAATGAGCATAATGGCCCCAAAGACCCGTTCGGAAAAACCGGTGGTCAGCCATTCAAGCCGGGGGCGCGAAATGCTCTCCGCCCACCCCACATATTTCTTTGCCCGCTGCGCCATGGAGCGCAGACTTTCGCGGCTGAAACTGCGCCGGCGGACCGCATCGGGCAGCCATAGCGTGTGACGCCCCGCCATGATCTGGGCCGACACAAAGACCATGGGCACTGACACCACCTGCGGCACGCCATAGAGAAACGGCAGACAACACGGCAGCGCCAGGATTAGCATCAACATGCCGAAGGCGCGGTCTTTCAACCCGTCCACCAGGGCCCCGATCGTCACCTGCTCGTCCGGAAACGTCTCGGCCAGGTGAATGAGGAAGTCAGAGGCCCGCGTCGGCGGCGTCACATCCTCGTTAAGGGCTTCATCCAGATTCATTGGCTCAGGCTCCTTGGGGGCTCAGGCTCCTTACGGGATCCAACCCATCGGGCCGGCTCCGTAGGCGCATCCGGCGCAGGCCTCACCCGCGCGGCGCACACCGACAAATGCGCGGCGAGCTTACCATAATCGAGCCCCGCTCGCGTTGACCTATTGCGACGCTCAGGTATGGTGCGCGGTGCCTCATGCGGGTGTGGCGGAATTGGTAGACGCGCCGGATTCAAAATCCGGTTCTGGTGACAGAGTGTCGGTTCGAGTCCGACCACCCGCACCA
>CAZVEE010000094.1:0-4688 GCA_964625525.1 uncultured Alphaproteobacteria bacterium
GAAATGAGCTTCCGACACTCGGGCCTGGCGGTCTACCAGCTCCAGCTCGCTAAGCGCATTGATACGGTGCCCATGACCCGAGCCTATCTCTATACGTCGGATCTGCATCAGGGATCGTCTCAGGCCGCCCGCGCCAGATAGGCATCAAGACGGTCGAGGACTTGGGTCCAACCGGCCCGGCGCATGGCGGCGGTCTCGGCGGGACCCATAAAGATGGACTGATCAATCAGCCGCAGTCGGGTCCCGCCCTGCTCCGGGGTCAGCTCGATCGTCATCATGAGCGCGGACCTCACAGCACCGCTCTTGACCACTTTGATGACCCCGGCAACGACGAAGCATCGGCCCGGTTCGATGACCAGATAGCGCCCATAACTCTCCGCCACCGGATTGCCAGCCGGGCCGAATTGGGAGCGCTCGATGCCGTCAGGACGGAAGTCGTGCTCGAAGTCAGCCAGCACCCAGTTTTCGCCGGGTACGTCCCATTGCACACGCTCCTCTGCATCCGCCCAGGCTTGGAAAACCCGGTCCGGGTGCGCAGCAATCTGACGGTCCAGGATGATGGTATCGGCTGTCAGCGATGTCATAGGGTGTCCTCGCTTTTGTCCTTGGTGAGAGAATCCTCGAGCCGATCTTAACGCGCTTCCCCCGCGGCCGGCGGTTGATAAGCCCCGCCTCCACCGCGGCCAAGATCACGGGAACCGGCGGTCAGTGCCCGGCAAGATCTCTCGCCTGAGCTGTGGGGGCCGACGGGCCGCAATCACCGTCACAATTGAAAGCGGATAATATACGGAATAGCTTGCGTCCCAGGTTGGAACATGGCCTTTTAGAGCCGTGTTGATGTGATCCGTTCTCACATCAGACGTGGGGTTCAGGGGTGGCGGCCACCGTGGCGCAGACGAAACCAGACCATGTGAAACGGACACCGGGCCTAACGGGGACCAGTGCACCCGTCGTGCTGCCCGTCTTTTCCGGGGTTTCGACCGCCCCCCGTCTCACTCTGCATCACGCCGCCGGGCAAGGCTCGGTCACAGCCACCGTGATACGGAGGACCAGCCTCCTCTAACACCTGCCAGTTTTGCGACCGCCCGCTGTTCGAGTGGCACACAGCGTCCGTGCCCTCATAACGCGTCTTATTCTTGGGAACAGTGGAATGACCCTGAAGAGAACTCTCTTGCTGACCGCATCCGCCGCGACACTGACCTTGGCGCAGCCCGTCTATGCGCAGTCCATCGCGGACGAGCCCGGTGTCGAAGGCGACCGGATCATCATCACCGCCTCGCCGCTCGCGCGCTCGGTTGACGAGACCATCATCGGCACGTCGATCGTGACCGAAGAAGAGCTGGCGCGGAATTTCCAGAACACTCTGGCTGAAATCATCGCCCGCGAGCCCGGCATCTCCACGACCTATTTCGGACCGGCCGCAAGCCGCCCGATCATCCGTGGCCTGGGCGACGACCGCGTTCGGGTTCTTGATAATGGCATTGGCGCCATTGACGCGAGCGTTGCCAGCCCCGACCACGCGGTGACAATCGATCCGGCATCCGCGACCCAAGTCGAGATTGTGCGCGGGCCGGCCACGCTGCTTTATGGCTCGTCGGCCGCTGGCGGTGTGGTCAATGTCATTTCCGGCAAGATCCCGACGGCGGTCCCCGAAGGCGGGTTTGACGTCTCGGGCACCATCGGTTTTTCGACCGCGGATGAAGGCTTCGACGGCGCGGGCGCTTTCGATGTCGAGATTGCCAAATTCGCGGGCGGCTCGCTGATCCTTCACGGTGACGGGTTCTATCGCGACGCCGAGGATTACGACATTCCAGGCTTTGCGGAGTCCGCTGCGTTCCGTGCTCAGGAAGAAGCCGAGGAAGAAGGCGGTGAAGAAGAGGAGGAAGAAGAGGAAGCGTTTGGCACCCTTCCGAATTCGTTCTTTGAAACCTATGGCGCGTCGGGCGGCCTGTCTTGGGTCAGCGATCGCGGCTATTTCGGTGTTTCCGGCACCGTGATCGACAGTGAATACGGCCTCGCGGGCGGCAAAAAGAAAGAAGAGGAAGAAGAAGGCGAGGAAGAGGAAGGCGAAGAGGAGGAAGAAGGCGGCGGGTTCATCGATCTTGAGCAGCGTCGGATCGACCTCGCCAGCGAGTATCGGTTTGACGGCTGGGTCGAGACCGCGAAACTCCGGATCGGCTATGCCGACTACGAGCATGTCGAGTTTGAGGCCCCCGGCGAACCGGGCACCGTGTTCACGAATGAAGGGTGGGAAGGCCGCCTTGAATTGGTGAACCGGGAAAGTGATTTCCTTGCCGGGAAATTGCGCGGCGCGCAAGGCCTCCAGTTCCGCTTCTCCGACTTCTCCGCCATCGGTGAAGAAGCCTTTATTCCGCCGACGGATACCAGCCAGTTTGGTGTGTTCCTGCTGCGTGAATATTCCAATGGTCCGTGGCGTGTCAATGTGGGCAACCGTTATGAGTACACGGAGCATGAGAACACGATCACCGGCCAAACCCGTGACTTTAACGGCTTTTCCAATTCCGTCGGCGTTGGCTATGACGTGAGCGATGCCATCTTCGTCGGCGTGAACGGCTCCCGCACGCAACGCGCCCCGTCACCGACGGAGCTGTTCGCGGACGGGCCGCACCTGGCGACAGATTCCTTTGAAGTCGGCGATAACAGTCTTGACAAAGAGATCGCCTTGGGGATTGACGGGACTATCCGCTACACGACTGATCTCTTCCGTCTTTCGCTGAACGGCTTCTACACCTCCTACGAAGACTTCATCATTCTGGAAGCGACGGGCGAGGAAGAAGACGGCTTGGATGTCTTCCAATTCGTCCAGGATGACGCCCAATTCCGTGGATTTGAGGCCTTGGCGGAAGCGGAACTGTTCCGCACGCGTCACTTCCACTTCCACGGCGATGCACTCGTCGATTTCGTGCGCGCGACCCGCGATGGCGGCCTTGACGAGGACCTGCCTCGCATTCCGCCGCTCTCGGCGGTATTCGGTCTTGAAGCCCGTCACGAGTATGGCGAACTGCGCTTCGAAGTTGAGGCGGTGTCCGATCAGGACGACGTTGCGGCGTTTGAGCTGCCGACAGACGGCTATGAGATGCTCAATCTATACGCAACGCTGCGCCCGTTCGGCGCGGAGAGCGCGGTCGCGGTCCGCCTGGCGGCCACGAACCTGAGCGACGAAGAAGCACGCATCCATTCGTCTTTCCGCAAGGACACTGTGCCTCTGCGGGGCCGGAACTTCCGCGTTGCGGTGTCGGCTGAGTTCTAAGACCAAAAGGGCGGCGCTCTTTCGAGGGCGCCGCCCGTCCTTTGCCCTATGACGCTGCACGGCATATGACGCTGCACGCCATAATCCGATCAGTGCTTTGGCGCGGCCCGGGCAATCAGCCCTTCAACATCCATGGCGCTTTGCAAGTCGGGCCAAACCTCTAAGGCTTGGGTCGCGGCCGTTCGCGCATCATCGCGCCGTCCCCTCGCCGCGTATCGCCGAATATGCTCCGCAACATCGTCGCGCGTGCTGTCATCCAAACGCCCCGTGATATTCACGCCCGTCTTCGTGGCAATCTCGACGGAGGCAATCTCCCGATCGACGGCACCAAAACTGTACTTGTACGGCTCATCCCCAATCGTGAAATCATACCGCGTCAGTCCGTTGGCGACGGCCCACCGGATGCAATGGGCTTGCAACATCAGACCGATAGCCAGATCGCGAACCGTTTCGTCGCGCGCTCCCACATGAAACAGCGCCTGTCGTTTGACGGGATCAATGTAATTCGCCTGTGCCGCGACCGGTTTGCCCCCGCGCCACAAGATGGCCAGGTGAACCATCCCGTTTACCAGGCCCGTCATAATGATTTCTCGGAACTGCTGGGCAAGCTTGGTGGCGCGCTTCTGTCCCTTTTTCTCCGCATACTGCAAAAACCATAGCTCTGACAAGATGGTGACATCTTGCCTATAGGTCTCTGGTCGCGACCGCGTTACGCGCAGATCAGGCGCGCTCTCCAGTTGACGCAGGAGCCGGCGGAGCTTCTGCCGCGCATTGGGGCTTAGTATGTCAAGATAGGCTGAGAAGCTGCCGGGAAGATCGATATAGGGGCAGATCAGGTTATTGGTCTCGCCAGCATTGATTTTTCGTTCAGTATGCGTTGTTTCAAACAATACCGGATCGAATGCCCCAGTGAATGCCTTGAGGCGGCTGGCCGGACCGCTAAAAAAGCTGAGAATAATACGCCCCCATGACATCCTCGATAGGTCATGGGCGAATGCCGTGCAAACCTGCGTCTCGAAGTCCGGGTCGCACAGGATGCCCGTGTAATCGGCATCGAAGACATGGCCGAGCATATCCAGCTCGTTCCTAAGGCACTGTCCTGTTTTGCTCCACCGCGTTGTGACAAGAAGCGGCAGAAGCCCGACGCACCGATGATCCTCGGACCACGCGGCCAGGATGCGGAATTTCCCCACCGTCCTCATCGCAATAGCACTTATGAAACGGGAGGACAGGTAAAGGGTCGCACTCGGATCTTTTATAAAGAGCTCGTCCCAGTCCAACTCTAGTTCGATGACGCGATCAGCGGTGTTTATGACCTCAACATGCATGGTGTTCATGGCAACGGGGCAACCACTTTTGAAAGCCGAAAGGGGACTCACCCTATCAGAAAGTCGGCTCCCCTGCCTGGAGTGCGCCC
>CAZVEE010000094.1:4788-12957 GCA_964625525.1 uncultured Alphaproteobacteria bacterium
CCCTGCCTGGAGTGCGCCCAGCCTGGAGTGCACAGGGCTCTCGCTTGAGCGCCGTTGAGCGCAGCCTGCGGGCATGGATGGCGTTGCTTTTCTCTCGGCGTCCCGCACGCTGTACTTTTGGCCAGGAGGGCAGCACACTGTCGGATAAGTCCCGTTAAACGCGAGAGAGACCCCCTGTTATGACCCAAAGTGTTGGCGCCTTGACCCGTCTGTGGCGTTTCCCCGTCAAGTCTATGGGGGGTGAAACCACGGACTCTAGCGAGGTGACGAAGGCCGGCCTGATCGGAGACCGAGCCCACGCCCTCATCGATACCGAAACGGGCAAAGTGGTCAGCGGCAAGAGCGCCAAGCACTTTCCACAGGTGATGCAATGCCGCGCCGCCTTTGTTGAGCCGCCTCGATCAAACGGCCCGCTGCCACCGGTGGCGATCACACTGGCCGATGGCACCACGGTGCGCAGTGATGCGGCGGACCGGGATCATGTGCTGTCGGCCTTTTTCGGTCGCTCCGTCACGCTTGCCTCGCAGGCCCCTGAAGGCTTCACCATTGATGTCGCCCATCCGGATCTCAGCGCCTCTCCCGCTCAGGACCGACCAGATGCCGTCAGGGCCCAAAAAGTAGGCTCCGCCCTCTTCGCTGAGTTGGGCATCCCCTCACCCGTTCCCGAAGGGTCCTTTTTCGATGGCTTTCCCATTACCGTTATGACCACCCAAAGCGTGGACAAGCTCCAGGCTCTGGCACCCAACAGCCTCTTTGATGAACGCCGCTTTCGGATGAACCTGATCGTGGATACGGGTCTTGAGGGATTTGTGGAAAACGACTGGGTTGAGCGAACCCTGCTGATTGGGGACGGGTTACGGCTCCATGTTGTGATTCCTGATCCGCGCTGCATCATGACCAATCTCGCCCAGGAGGGCCTGCCCCGCGATCCCCAGATTTTGCGAACCGTGGCCCAGCACAACAAGATCGATGTGGCTGGATCCCTGCTGCCATGCGTCGGTGTGTATGCGGTCGTGAAAGCCAGTGGCAGCGTCCATGTTGGTGATGCCGTCACCCTGATGTGATGCACGCCGCTGAGACACGGAGCCCGCCCGGCTCACAGCACCGTGCAGGGGAACGACCTCACCTGCCGGACCGCATCATCTGTGCCTGCCCCTGCCTCTTGCACGGCCTTCTGACGCATGCGAGCGCGCGCTATGTCGGCGTGCCCGTCACGCCAGCCTTTTTTATCGATCATGCGATCCACTCTTCCAGATCTAGCGTGAAATAGAACGAGCACTCTGAACTGAGCACTGCTAAGATACTGGATGCGAATGCACTTTGCGTGCATATGCACTATACTGGGTTGTGGATCAGTCCGGTCCGCGCAACTGCTGGGGAGACGATCGTTATGCTGAGAGTGCTTGGGCGCCTGGGCGCCTATGTCCTGGTACTTGGCACGGGAGCGGTGCTGCTGGCCGGGCTGATGGCATTGCGCGCCGCCGACGAACCGGCTCCGGCCGCGCCGCTTCTGGTCTCGGTGTTCCCTGCGGTCGAGCAGGAAACCTTTATCTCCCAGCGCACCTTTGCCGGGCGCATTGTCCCCCAGCGGACCTCCGATATCGGCTTTGAGCTGGGGGGGCGCGTCACCGAACTGCTGGCCGATGACGGCGAACGGGTCAGTGCGGGCCAAGAGCTGGCACGCCTCAACACAGCGCAATTGGAGAACCGCCGCAATGAGCTGAGCGGTCAGCGCGCCGAAGTGGAGGCCCAGCTGACCCGCACCATCAACACGCTCAATCGCCAGCAGGAACTGCTGGGCGACGGCTTTTCCACTCAGCAGCAGATCGACGATCTGGTGGCCGAGCGCGACAGCCAGCGCGCCCGCCTCAGCCAGATTGATGCCGCCCTTGATCAGGTCCAGACCGACTTTGACGACTCGATTCTGATGGCCCCGTTTGCCGGCCAAATCGTGCGCCGCACCGTGGACGAAGGCGCCGTGGTGCAACCGGGCCAGACCATCTTCCGCCTCAATGAAAGCGGTGTGCTCGAAGCCCGCATTGGCGTCCCCACCGCCTATCGCCGCCAAGTGGCCATCGGCGATACCTACCGCATCCGCGCCAATGGTCTGGAGACTGAGGGCGTGATCAGCGGCATCGTGACCGACCTCGCCACGCAGACCCGAACCATCACGCTGATCCTGACCATCGAGAACGACCCGGGCTTTGTGGCCCGCGATCTGGTGCGCATGCTGCTTGACGAAGAGATTCGCCGCACCGGCATCTGGGTCCCTACCACGGCGCTGAATGAAAGCCTGCGTGGCCTCTGGTCCGTCTTCGTCGTCGAAGACACCGAAGCGGGCCAAGTGGTCGCCCGGCGTGACGTGGAAATCGTCAGCATTGAAGAGAACCGGGCCTATGTGCGCGGCACGCTGGCCCATGGGGAACGCGTGATCGCCTCCAGCACCTTCCGCTTTGTGCCCGGCCAGCGCATCATCATCGCCGAAACCGTCGAAGGCCCCCATGACATCACGGGTGGCGATGAGGCGGAGGCCGGCCAATGAGACTCAGCACCCTTTTTTATGACAATATCCGCCTGCTGATCCTGGGTGTGGCGGTCCTTCTGGTGGGCGGCGTCTCCGCGGTCATGACCATGCCGCAGGAGGAAGACCCGAAAATCACCAATCGTGTGGCGACAATCCTGACGCCCTTCCCCGGCGCCAGTGCCCTGCGCGTGGAACAGCTCGTCACCGAAAAGATCGAAAACGAGCTGCGCGAGATTGCCGAGATCCGGACCATCCGCTCCGACTCCCGCACGGGCCTCTCCATCATCACGGTGGAGTTGGAAGAAAACATCTACGAGACCGACGGCCCCTTTTCGCTGGTCCGCGATGCGGTCTCCGATGCCCAAACCGAATTCCCCGATGGCGTACCCTCGCCCGTCTTCAACAATGATCGCGGCTATGCGTACACGGTCATGGCGGCCTTGGTGTGGGATGCTCCCAGCGAGCCTAATCTGCTGATCCTGAAACGGATCGCGGAAGACCTCCAGAATGTGCTGCGCAATGTGCCGGGCACGGAACTCGTCACCCTGCACGGGGCACCGGAGGAAGAAGTACTGGTGACGGTCAACAATGCCGTTGCCGAATCTCTTGGCCTCAGCCGTCAACAGATCGCCAATGCCATTGCCGGCGCCGACGCCAAGGTCTCGGCCGGCCAGTTGCGCGGGGACCGGAACGAATATGTGGTCGAAGTGCGCGGCGAGCTGGACAGCCTCTCACGCCTGCGCGAAGTCACCGTGCTGACCGACGACCAGGGCACGATCGTGCGCGTGGGCGACATCGCCAATGTGGACCGGGCGTTGGTGTCTCCGCCCGACGACTTGGCGCTTGTGCGCGGGCGTCCGGCCCTCGTGGTCGCCACCCGCATGGAAGGTAATCTGCGCGTGGGCGATTGGGCCGCCAGCGTGCGCGATGTGCTGGCCGACTATGAGCAGGACCTCAGCGGCGGTGTCTCCCTTGAAATCATCTTTGATCAAAGCGCTTACGCCCAGGCGCGCTTCGGTGAACTGCTTCTCAACCTGCTGATCGGCGCCGGGCTCGTGGTGCTGGTGCTGTTCTTCACGCTTGGCTGGCGCTCTGCTGCCATCGTGACGCTGAACATCCCGCTGACCGCGCTCGGCAGTCTGATGATGCTGAACTTTCTCGGCATTCCCATCCACCAGATGTCGATCACCGGTCTTGTCGTGGCGCTGGGCCTGCTTGTGGATGCCGGAATCGTCATGACCGACGCCATCCGCCGGCGGATTGTCCAGGGCCTGAGCGCACGCGAGGCGGTGTCGGAGTCCGTGAGCCGGCTCTGGATTCCCCTGCTGAGTTCGACCTTGACGACCGTGCTGGCCTTCACGCCTATCACGCTGTTGCCGGGCGGCGCGGGCGAGTTCGTCGGTCCCATCGCCATCAGTGTGATCACGGCTTTGACCTTGAGCTTCTTGCTCGCCATCAGCATCGGGTCCGCTCTGAGCGGCCTGTTGCTACCCGCCGCGATCGCCTCAGCCAAAGCGCGCAGTCAGGATGGGGAACTGCCCTTCTGGGTGGGCGGGGTGAATTTCCCGATGCTGTCGCGCCTGTTCGACCGGGCGCTGCGCTTGAGCCTGCGCCATCCGGTGCTGTCCATCCTGGCCGCGATCATCCTGCCATTTCTGGGCTTTTACGGTGTCACGACGTTGCCGTCTCAGTTCTTCCCAGAGGCAGACCGCAACCAGTTCCATGTAGAGATGCGCCTGCCCTCCCAGGCCTCTATCCGCGAAACTCGCGCAGTGACGCTGCAAGCCTATGACTTACTCATGGAGCGTGACGATGTGGAGGCCGTGGACTGGTTCATCGGCAACAGCGCGCCGAGCTTCTACTACAACATGCAGATGAACCAGGATGGCGTATCCAACTATGCCGAGGCGCAAGTGACCGCTGTCAGCCTTGCGGGTCTTCAGGAGACCCTGAACGATACCCAACGCATGCTGAGTACAGCCTTCCCCGATGTCCAGGTCATCGTGCGCAAGCTTGTCCAGGGGCCTCCCACATTCGCGCCGGTGGAGATGCGCATTTTTGGCCAGGATCTCACGGACCTGCAATTGGTCGGCGAACAGGCCCGCGCCATCTTCGCGGACATCCCCGAGATCACCCACACCTTCGCCAGCATGCCCGGCGGCGTACCGAAACTCTGGTTGAACGCGGATGAAGATCAGGCTCGTCAGGCCGGGTTGACCCTGGTGGATGTGGCCCGCGCGCTGGAAAGCCAGTTGGAGGGCGTCACCGGCGGCTCCATCATTGAGGGCGCGGAAGAACTGCCAGTGCGCGTGCGTCTTGATGATGAAGAACGGGCCCGCTTTGGCGAACTGGCATCGCTGAACATCCTGGCGCCAGGACCGGCCCAGACCGGCGACGCAGATGGCGGCGTCGATTTTCAGGCCACGCCCATTGCCGCCCTGGGCGATATTACTCTAGAACCCGCCCCCGCGGCGGTGGCCCACTATCAGGGCCAACGCGTGAACATTGTGTCCGCCTTTGTGCGGGCCGGTGACTTGCCCTCCACCGCCATCGAAAAGTTCCGCACCATTTGGGCGGAGCGCGGCATGGAGTTGCCGCCGGGTGTGCGGTTTGAATTCGGCGGCGACGACGAAGCGCGCTCGGACGCGGTTGGGAACCTGTTGTCGTCCGTCGGGCTCATCATTGTGCTGATGATCGCGACTGTGGTGCTGACGTTCAATTCCTTCCGCCTCAGCGTCATTGTCTTTCTGGTGGCCTTCCTGTCCATGGGGCTTGGCATGTTGAGCCTGACGCTCGCCGGCTATCCCTTTGGCTTCCAGCCGATCATCGCCCTGATCGGTCTTGTCGGCGTCGCCATCAACGCGGCCATCATCATCTTGTCGAGCCTGCGCGCTGATCCGAACGCGGTGGCCAATGATGTGGAGGCCATTGCGCTTCGGGTCGGGGAAGCGACCCGGCACATCACCTCCACCACGATCACCACTTTCGGCGGGTTCCTGCCTTTGATCCTGGCGGACGGCCTGTTCTGGCCGCCCTTTGCCACGGCGATCGCGGGCGGGGTGCTGTTCTCCACGGTGGTATCGTTCTTCTTCGTGCCCCAGGCCTTCATCCTGTTCAACCGCTGGCGGCCGATCCCGGTGGCGGGATCGCAGGCGACCGCCTAGGGGACCACGCCCCTGCCGTCTTCCCACTTGCATCTGGTCCCGGGAGGGGGGACATAGGATGCAAGGACGACGAGCCGCAGGGAGGGCGCCATGGACGACGATCGGATCGGCATCGGGCCGGCAGGGCTGTTCGCCTATGCTCTGCCGCGCGATATGCAGGCGGTGCTGACGCGCTCGCCTCTCTTCGCCGATGTGCCGGTGCACGCGTTGGAGGAGATCCTTACCGAGTTTG
This sequence comes from uncultured Alphaproteobacteria bacterium, assembly GCA_964625525.1. GTDB lineage: Bacteria > Pseudomonadota > Alphaproteobacteria > JAJFIK01 > JAJFIK01 > CAZVEE01. Next base: position 10,709 of record CAZVEE010000094.1, read on the forward strand.
ATTGGATCGGTCTGCCCGGCGGCAAGGCCCTCGTTGATCGCGGAGACACCGGCGAAGCGCTTTATATCGTGCTCTCCGGGGGGCTTGGCCTCATCTTGAGAGACCCCCGCGGCGAGGATTATCTGGCGGCGCATCTCATGCCGGGCCAGGTGGTTGGTGAGCTGGCGGTGCTGCTGGGTGAAGAACGCACGGCGACCTTGGTGGCCATGCGCGACACCGAAGTCCTGAAAGTCTCCCACGACGCCTTTGAGCGGCTGATCCATTACCACCCCCAAGTCGCGCTGAACCTGTCGCGCGTGCTCGGGCGCCGATTGCAGGAGATGATCTCCGGCCAGCGCGATCCTGCTCATGCGCCCTCTCAGGCCCGCACCATCGCGCTCGTGCCGCTGGGTCTGCGTTTGCCGGGATTTGCGGATTTGGCGAGCGGCGTCATTAAGGCCATGGACCCCGGCCTCGGCGTGTTCGAATCGCCCGAGGACGAAAGCCGCCGCGGTGGCGAAGCGGCCTTCGAGCAAGCTCTTTATGTGGCCGACCGGCCTCAAAGCGCGTGGACCCAGCGCTGCCTGCGCCAAGCGGACTGCGTGGTGCTCGTGGCCCGCGCTGGGGACGAACCGCAAAGCCTTGCCGCCATCGAAACGCATTTGGCGGGCAACCGCTTCCGCTGGGTTGAGCTGGTGATCCTGGACGACCGCACCGGCCGCCAGGGCAACACATCCACGCCTTGGGCGGAGCGCTTGGGGGCGCGCCTGACCTATCCGCTGAACCCGCAATCGCGTGTAGATACGGAGTATCTGGCGCGCCAGCTGTCGGGCCGCGCTGTGGGTGTGGTGCTCTCGGGCGGCGGCGCGCGGGCGTTTGCCCATATTGGCGTGTTGCGGGCCTTGCGTGAGGCGCAAATTCCTTACGACTTGCTGGGTGGCACCAATCTGGGCGGTCTCGTCTCGGCCTGTGCCGCCATGGGCTGGAGCGTGGATGAAATCGAACAGCGCTTGCGCGACACCGTGGGTCGGGAGCCGCCGCTTCCGGCCGATGACGGCGCCATGGCCGATGTGCTCGCGGGCCGGCGCTTTGCCGATCATCTGATGGCCCTGTTTGGCGAGACGCGCATCGAGGCCATGCCCCGTGTGTTCTTTTGCGTCTCGGCCAATCTGTCGGACCAGCGGCTGCATGTGCACCGCAAGGGCCTTGTGTGGCAGGCCTTGCGCGCCAGTGCCGCCATGCCGGGTGTGCTTGCCCCGGCCGTGATGGACGGCGCCATGGTGGTGGACGGATCGATTATGAATGCGCTGCCGGCCGACGTGATGGCAGGCCTGCGCCGGGGCCCTGTTATCGGCGTCGACGTCACCGGCGGTCTGGCCGCCGCCACGCCGCATGCCTCGGGCGCGGTAGAGTTCGGCATCATTGGCGATGACATTCATGACGGCCCCAACGCCACCAGCATTCTCATGCGCAGCCATCTGCTGGCCTCGGCGGCCGAACGCGAGCACGCCCGCGCCATGACCGATCTCCTGATCGAGCCGGACCTGTCCGCGGTGGCCGTGGACGATTATGCCAGTTTCGACACGGCGGTCGACGCGGGATACCGGGCTGCCAAAACGGCCCTGGCCGACCATGAGGCCATCCGCACCGCCCTCGCCCAACGCTTCTGACACAAAAAGGCGGAGCCCATGGCTCCGCCTTGTCGTCTTGGCCTGTGTCGTCCGGTCAGACGAACACAAACGTGTCAGAGAATTCGAAATTCTCCGCCGCCAGATCATCGAGCGACGTGTTCTGGATGACGATCCGGCCGCCGTCTTCGAGATCGATCAGCACCTTGCCGTTCTTCTCCCGGGCGGCTGCCAGCACATCATCAAAGTCGTCGAACTCATCAAGGGCCGCCACATTGAGGATATCCTCGGCCGCATTGAAGTCACGGATCCGGTCACGCCCGCCATTCTCTTCGAACACGAACATATCCGCGCCGTCCTGACCGAACAGCTTATCGTTCTGGGTGCCCCCGACGAGAATGTCCTCGCCGTCACCACCGCGCAGCACATCCTTGCCCTGACCACCCAGCAGCACATCGTCGCCGCCCCGGCCATTGAGCTTGTCATTGCCCGCCAAACCGTCGATGGCTTCGTCCACGCCGGAGCCGTTGAGCTTCTCGTTCCCATTGGTGCCGGTGACAAGTGCGTAAGCCGGTTCCGGATCAGTTTCGGGCTCGGGCTCGGGCTCGGGCTCGGGCTCGGGCTCGGGCTCGGGCTCGGGCT
>CAZVEE010000095.1:0-12707 GCA_964625525.1 uncultured Alphaproteobacteria bacterium
ATCATATCGGCGATTTCCAAAATGCCCTTCTTAATGCCTTGCAGTTCATCACCGCCGCCCGGAAGCATCAGTACAAGGAAAAAATCTACCATGTCCGCGACGACCGTTTCCGATTGACCCACGCCGACCGTCTCTACCAGGATCACATCAAACCCGGCGGCTTCGCACAGCGCCATGGTCTCGCGGGTGCGTCGCGCCACCCCGCCCAGCGTCCCGGCAGTGGGCGAGGGGCGGATAAAGGCATTAGGGTCCGCGCCAAGGTCCGTCATGCGCGTTTTGTCGCCTAGAATGCTGCCGCCCGTGCGCGACGAGGTGGGATCGACGGCGAGAACGGCGACCCGGTGCCCAGCTTTGGTCAGCATGCGGCCAAAGGCTTCGATGAAAGTGCTTTTGCCGACGCCGGGCACTCCCGTGATGCCCACCCGCACCGCGCCACCGGTATGCGGCCACAGGCATTGCAGCAAGGCTTCTGCAAGGGCTTGGTGATCTGCCCGGGTGGACTCGATCAGCGTGATGGCGCGGGCGAGCAGCGCTCGATCACAGGCGCGCACGCCCGTCACGAACGTGTCGAGATCGGGGAGGGGCACGGGCACTCCTTTCCTAGCGGCCGCGCGATGCGTGACCGAGCCGGTCGCTCAACGCCTGGAGCAGGTCCACCGCCGCCTCGCTGATGACCGTCCCTGGAGGGAAGATGGCCTGGGCGCCAGCCGCCTTCAACGCCTCATAATCCTGGGGCGGAATAACGCCACCCACCACGATCATGATGTCACCGCGCCCGAGCTTTTCCAGCTCCGCTTTCAACTCCGGCACCAATGTCAGGTGCCCGGCTGCCAGTGAACTGACCCCAATAATGTGCACGTCGTTTTCCACGCCCTGGCGCGCGGCTTCGGCCGGGGTTTGGAACAGCGAGCCGATATCCACGTCAAAGCCCAGATCGGCAAAGGCGGTGGCGATGACCTTCTGGCCTCGGTCGTGCCCGTCCTGGCCCATCTTGGCCACCAAGATGCGCGGGCGCCGGCCTTCGTCCTCGATGAAGGAGTCGATCAGACTACGGATCTCAGTCATGGTCTCGGACCTCTCGCCCACTTCACTGGAATAGACGCCGGAGATGGTGCGGATAACGGCGGTATGACGGCCGAAGACGGTCTCCATGGCCTGAGAGATCTCGCCCACTGTGGCTTTGGCGCGGGCTGCATCCACTGCCAGCGCCAGCAGATTGCCGCTGTCCGATCCGGCAGCCTCGCTGATGGCGTTGAGCGCGCTGCGGACCTGATCCTCGCTGCGTTCGGCCTTGAGGCGGGCGAGTTTTTCGAGCTGTTGATCCCGCACGGAGGAATTGTCCACTTTCAGCACGTCCACCTGCTCCGCCTCGTCCAGGCGATGCTTGTTGACGCCCACAATGGTCTGGCGGCCGGAATCGATGCGGGCCTGGGTCTTGGCTGCGGCCTCTTCGATGCGCATTTTCGGGATGCCCTGCTCAATGGCTTTGGCCATACCGCCGCTGTTCTCCACTTCGCGAATATGCTCCCAGGCGCGCGCGGCGAGATCATGGGTGAGCCGTTCCACGTAGTAACTGCCGCCCCAGGGGTCGATCATCCGGGTGGTGCCGGTTTCCTGCTGAATGAACAGTTGCGTGTTCCGGGCAATCCGGGCGCTGAAATCCGTGGGGAGCGCCAGGGCTTCGTCGAACGAGTTCGTGTGCAGCGACTGGGTATGGCCCTGGGTCGCCGCCAGGGCCTCCACGCAGGTGCGCGTGACATTGTTCGACACGTCCTGGGCCGTCAGGCTCCAGCCGGTGGTCTGGCAATGGGTGCGTAGGGACAGCGAGCGCTCATTGCGCGGATTGAACTCTTTGACGAGTTTGGCCCACAAAAGCCGCGCGGCCCGCATCTTGGCCACTTCCATAAAGAAGTTCATGCCAATGGCCCAGAAGAAGGACAGGCGCGGCGCGAAGGCATCAATATCAAGGCCCGCTTCAATCCCGGCCCGGATATATTCCACCCCGTCGGCAAGCGTGTAAGCCAGTTCCAGGTCGGCGGTGGCGCCAGCCTCTTGCATATGATAGCCGGAGATCGAAATAGAGTTAAAGCGCGGCATCTTCTGGGACGTATAAGCGAAGATATCAGAGATAATGCGCATGGAGGGCTTAGGCGGATAGATGTAAGTGTTCCGCACCATGAACTCTTTGAGGATATCGTTCTGTATGGTCCCCGAAAGGTGTTCTGGCGCCACGCCCTGTTCTTCGGCGGCCGCAATATAGAGCGCCATGACCGGGATAACGGCGCCGTTCATGGTCATGGACACGCTCATGCGATCGAGCGGAATGCCGTCGAACAGAATGCGGGTATCATAAATGGAATCGATCGCAACGCCGGCCATACCCACATCCCCCGCCACGCGCGGATGATCAGAATCATAGCCTCGGTGTGTGGCCAGATCGAAGGCCACCGACAAGCCCTTCTGGCCAGCGGCCAGATTGCGCCGATAGAAGGCGTTGGAATCCTCGGCCGTGGAAAATCCTGCATACTGACGGATAGTCCAGGGCTGGGTCACATACATGGTGGCGTAAGGCCCGCGCAGATAGGGCGTGATGCCGGGATAGCCGTTGAGGAAGTCAAGGCCCTCCAGATCCGCCGCCGTGTAGAGCGGGCGCACGGGAATGCCTTCCGGCGTCTCCCACAGGCTGTCCTCGCCCGGAGCGGCTTTAGCCGACCAAGAGGCGTGATCGGGGGCGGCGAGGGGGCCGGGACCGGTCAGGGTGGTGAAATCGGGGATCGCGGTCATGGCTTATCCTCCGTGGGCGACGCCGAGGCGCTCGTGCAGCACGGCAAGGGCCGCGAGCGTGTCGCAACCGGTGTAGAGATGCAGGTCGATGCCAATCTCCGGCGTGATTTCGCCAGGCTTGCCAGCGACAACGATCATGCGCGCGCCCGCGGCCGTCAGCGCCGAGACGGTGTCCGTCCCGTGGGCGGCATTGTCATCCGGGCTGGCGCAGATGACGGCGACTTCCAGGCCGGTGTTGCGGAAGGCTGTGGCAGCCGCGTCCGCCGTCTCCGACGGGCCACACTCCACCGTATCGAGACCACCGGCGGCCAGCAGCGTGCGGGTAAAGCCGACGCGCGCGGTGTGCCGTGCGAGCGGGCCCAGAGTCACCAGGCCCACGCGCGGGAAGTGACCATGGAGCCCTTTGAAATGATCCGCCGCGTCGCGCAACGCCTCGAAGGGCGCGGCAAGCCGCTGGGCCTTGAAGGCTGGCCCGCTGGGGCCTCGATCCGATCCGCTGCGCAGGCCCGTGGCCAGGTCTCCGGTTAAGGCACCGGCGGTCGCGGCATCGACCAGGCTGCGGATGGTTTCTGGAGGCGAGAGAGCGGTGCTGAGGCTGGCGATCGCCTGTTGGATGGCCGGGGCTGCGCGGCGCTCGGTGCCCTCTGCGCCGAAGCGGGCGGCGAGGGCATCCAGGTCCGGACGCTCGATCACCACTTGGCCTTCTTGAAGATCCGGGAAGGCGCTGACCCCGGTGAGTGAATCGCTCCGTGTGGCGAGGGCCCGGTCGCGGCGGGCGCGCACCTCGGCAACGCGCGCGGCGAAAGCGCCGGACGCCAGGCTCGCGCCCATGCCGCCATCCGCTTCAATTTCCTGAAAGCGCGCCCAGCCCGCCTCAACGAGCTTGTCCGTCAGGTCTTCAATGGCCCAGGCGCCACCGGCCGGGTCCATCACTCGGCCCAGACCTGATTCCTCCATCAGCACAATTTGAATGTTGCGGGCAATGCGCCGGGCGCGGGCATCGCCATGGCCCAGCGCGGCCGTGAAGGGCTGCACCGTGATCGCTTGCGCGCCGGCGCATGCGGCGGCGAAGGCGGCCACGGTGGTGCGCAGCACATTCACCCAAGGGTCCCGGCGCGCCATCATGCGGGTTGAGGTCTGGGCATGAAGGGTCATGGCGCGGGCCGCCGGGGTGGCTCCACAGGCGGCGGTGACATGATCCCAAAGCCGGCGCGCCGCGCGCAGCTTGGCCAAAGAGAGGAACTGGTCCGCATCGACCGGCAAGGTGAAGGCAAGCTGCCCGCAGGCCGCGTCCGCCTCAAGGCCGCTTGCTACCAAAGCCCGCAAATAGGCGACGCCAGTGGCCAGCATGGCGCCCAGTTCCTGGGCCTCGCCGGCGCCGGCATCGTGATAGGGCTGCGTGTCCACGCGCAGGGTGCGCAGATTCGGACAGCGCTCATGCACCTGTGCTGAGAGAGCGCCGACGCGCGCCAGAACCGTGTCCAGCGCGATGGGCAGGGTCCCGCGACGCGCAAAGGCACCCAGCGCATCGACCCCAAGGCTGCCCTGCAGCGCCTCCCCCGACAGGCCCCGCCGCTCCAAGAGCGCCAGATAGAGCGCAGCGCCGACAATGCCCACGCCCGGACCGTCCAGCGCCACCGGTGCCGCCTCCAGATAGACATCGTCCAGAGCCTGGTCGAGGGCGTCGAGATGCGGAGTGAAAATGCCGGTGCCGCTGGGCGCGGTCCCCGCATCAAGGGACAGCATCACCGAGGTCACACCGCGCTCCAGATCCGCCAGGATGGCCCGGTTCGCTTCCACCGGGTCTGGGTGGGTGTGGCGCTGGCGAATGTCCCAGGCGCCGATCTTGGCGGCGCTCATGGCGCGCGCACCGCGGGTGAAGGGCGGCAGGCCCGGCAGGCCCGCCGCATCCGGCCCACGCGCAGGGTTGGCCTCGCTCAGCGGTTCGATCCGCAACCCTTCATGGGTGTGGGACACAAGGCGACGTTCGAAATCGCCGCCTTTCAACACCTTCTCCACAAGCGCGAGCCATTGCGCGCGATCGGGAGTGGGAAAGGCGGCCCCAAGCGAAAGGGCTCCCGAGGGGGGGGACGAGGCAGACATGGCGAATCCTGTGGCGGTGAAACCCGTTACGTGGCTGCTATTATAGCATTGAGGGGTTGAGAGCAGACAAGCGGCTCGCCGCCTCGCCGGGGCGGCTCACCAGGTGCCCGTATTCGCCATGGATGCCCACGGCTCCTGCGGCGCTAGAGCATCACCCTTTTGCAGCAGTTCAACCGAAATGCCGTCGGGCGAGCGCACGAAAGCCATGTACCCGTCGCGCGGAGGGCGATTGATGGTGACCCCATTGTCCATGAGGCGCTGGCAGAGGGCGTAGATGTCATCGACCCGGAACGCCAGATGGCCGAAATTCCGCCCGCCGGTGTACTCTTCCCGATCCCAGTTATAGGTCAGCTCCAGCATGGGCGCCTTGCGCTCGCGGGCCAGATCCACGTCCTCGGGCGCGGCCAGAAAGACGAGCGTGAAGCGGCCCTGCTCGCTGTCATAGCGGTTCAGTTCCACCAGCCCCAGTTGAGCGCAGTAAAACGCCAGCGCGGCCTCCAGATCGGCGACGCGCACCATGGTGTGGAGATATTGCATCGGAAAAGCCCTTATCTTGGACATGGAAATAGAGAGCGGAAAAGCCAGCCGCATAATCGCAGCGCAGCATAGCCTGATTTAAGGCCAAAGGACTGTGACGCAAACGGCTCAGCACACAGTGTTTACACTCATTACTCAAATTCACCTTGACATTGAGCCTATAAGTGGCACCTTTAAGCCAGATATTTCACGAGATTGCGCTGGCCGGTGGCCGCACCGGTAGATCCTGAAATTTCAACCGTTTGTGTCCGTCGGTCCGGTAGCGCGTGGACCGCGGGCTGATGTGCAGAACTGCTGCGACCCGAGCATGAGCCTACTGGGCTGTCCTCCGTCATGGCAGGGAAATCGAGAGACCGCTTGACTGTCACAACTTGCGAAGCGATTGGCCCAGCTTGGCCCCCGCTTCTGGTTCCCATCGCGGAGCCGCAGGGTGACTCCATCCTTCCTCAGGTTCAGGCTGATACCGTGTCGGGCTCGTCCCGGACACAACAATCGTCTGTATGCGTCTCGTTGTCCATCGGCGTTGTGTCTGCTTTGACAGCACCGCCTTTTGCTTTGTCCCTCCGTAGGCCGACAATATGTCAGCAGCGTGGACGCGTGCCTGTCACGCACCGCAGCGCGGCGTCGGCGCGGTGGGACGCTCGAACCAACAGAGGAAACGGCGGTGTCAGCGCTGTGCGCGCCCAGCCGTAGCTCTGTCGGTCCGGTGTCCTATGACCTTTGGAGGTTTAGGAGCCGGTTTTTTGCGGGCAGGCCGTTCGCCGCGGCACCCCGTTCTTTTGACTTGACTTGGAGACGACGATGGCGACTGGAACCGTGAAATGGTTTAATGCGACCAAAGGGTATGGCTTTATTCAACCGGACGAGGGCGGCAAGGACGTGTTCTTGCACATCAGCGCCGTCGAACGGTCGAACATTCCGCACCCCGCGGATGGCCAAAAGATCAACTACGAGTTGGAAGAGGACCGTCAGGGCCGCAAATCGGCCGTGAACCTCGAACTGATGTAATCGCCGCGGCGATCACCCGAAGCGGCGTCCGGACCTTGGTCCGGGCGCCGTTTTTTTGTGCGCAGTTTTTTGTGCGCAGAGGGGGGAGGCAGAGGAGAGAGACCAGGGCTCTCAGTCTTTGGTTTGGCGCGCTTTCCAGGCGGAAAACCGCGCACACTTTTCCTGAAAGCGCGCTAGGCGAAGGCCTCGTCCCACGTGCCCCGGGTGGAGGCCTTGGAATATTCCGTGGCGCGATTTTCGAAGAAATTCGTGTGCTCAATGCCGTTGAGCATCTCGTCCATCCAGGGCAGGGGATTGGAGTCGATCCCGAACCGGGGCGTGAGCGCGAGCTGGTTCAGCCGCCTGTCGCCCACATAGCGGATATAGCGCTTCACATCTTCAGCCGTCAGACCTTCGACACCGCCCAGTTCGAAGGCGAGATCGATGAAGGCATCCTCATGGGCAATGATGGTCTCGCACGCCTCACCCAACTCCCGCTCCAATTCCGGCGTCAGGATCTCCGGGTTCTCCTCGACAAAGGTGCGATAGAGCCGGATCACGGAATTGGTGTGTAAGGTTTCGTCCCGGGCCGACCAGGCCACGATTTGGCCCATCCCCTTCATTTTGTTGAAGCGCGGGAAGTTCATCAGCACCGCGAAAGAAGCGAACAATTGCAGCCCTTCCGTGAAGGCACCGAAGACGGCCAGAGTCTTGGCGACGTCCGCCTTTGTTTCTACGCCCCATTGCTGCATATAGTCATATTTGTCCTTCATCTGAGTATATTTCATGAAGGCTTCGTATTCGACTTCTGGCATGCCGATCGTGTCAAGCAAATGGCTATAGGCGGCAATGTGGACCGTCTCGATATTCGAGAATGCCGATAGCATCATGAGCACTTCGGTGGGTTTGAACACCTGGGAATAGTGCTTCATGTAGCAATTGTTCACTTCCACATCGGCCTGCACGAAGAAGCGGAAGATCTGGGTGAGGAGGTTGCGTTCTTCCTCCGACAGCTTGTGCTTCCAGTCCTGCACATCGTCCGCCATCGGCACTTCCTCGGGCAGCCAGTGAATGCGCTGCTGGGTCAGCCAGGCTTCATAGGCCCAGGGATAGCGGAAGGGTTTATAGGTGGCGCGAGGGGCGAGCAGAGACATGAGACAGCACCTTTGACAGGGCATGCAGACGGGCAGAGCCCGCAGTGTGGCGCGGGCCCAGATCCGTGGCAAGGAGAGATCCGTGGCAAGTGGGCAGCGAAAGAGGCCAGAGCGGCATTACTGGCAGGCCAGGCATTCCTCGTAATCGGTCACCGGGGCCACCGCCGCGGCCGCGGCCGAGGGGGGCGCGACCGGCAGATCCTCCAGGCGGCGCAGCGGCACCATGGTCACGACCGGCGCACTCGCGGCGGGGCTTTCCGCCTTTTCCGCCCGCTGGATCGACAGTGAGCGGCAATAGTAGAGCGACTTCACGCCCTTCTTCCAGGCCTGGAAATGGATCTGGTGCAGGTCGCGTTTGTGGATGTCGGCCGGCAGGAACACATTCACCGATTGGGCTTGGTCAATCATCGGCGCGCGGTCGGCCGCGTGATCAATCACCCAACGCTGGTCGATCTCAAAGGCGGTCTTGAAGACATCTTTTTCGTCCGCGCTCAGACCATCCAGATGCTGCACCGAGCCGCCATTGACGGAAATAGATGACCAGGTTTCCGGTGTATCAAGGCCCCGCTCCGCCAGCAGCTTTTTCAGATGCCGATTGCGCACGGTGAACGAGCCTGAAAGCGTCTTGTGCGTATAGCTGTTGGCCGCGATCGGTTCGATCCCGGCACTGGCGCCGCCGCAAATGATTGAGATCGAGGCGGTGGGGGCGATCGCGGTTTTGTTGGTGAAGCGCTCATCCGAGCCAAATTCCGCCGCATCCGGACAGGCGCCGCGCTCCGCCGCCAGGGTCTTGGAGGCCGCGTTCACGCCCTCTTGAATGTGGCGGAACATGTTCCGGTTCCATCCCTTCGCCATGGCGCATTCGAACGGCACACCTTGGGCCTGAAGGAAGGAGTGGAAGCCCATGACCCCAAGACCAACGCTGCGTTCACGCTCGGCCGCGTAACGGGCCCGCGCCATGCTGTCAGGCGCGCGATTGATGAAATCCTGAAGGACATTGTCCAGGAACCGCATGACATCTTCGATGAACCGGGGATCGTCCTTCCACTCCAGATATGTTTCCAGATTGAGCGAAGAAAGACAGCATACGGCCGTGCGCTCCTGCCCGTGATGGTCCGTCCCCGTCGTGAGTGTGATTTCTGAGCACAGATTCGAGGTGCTCACTTTCAACCCCGCCTTGCGGTGATGCTCCGGCACCGCGCGGTTCACGGTGTCCGTAAACAGAAGATAAGGCTCGCCCGTCTCAATGCGCGCCGTCAAAAGGCGGATCCACAAGCTGCGCGCCGAGACCGTCTCCATGACCTGGCCATCTTTGGGCGAGATCAGATCCCAGGGCGCGTCCGCGTCCACCGCGTCCATGAATGCATCGGTGATAACCACGCCGTGATGCAGGTTCAGCGCCTTGCGGTTCGGGTCACCGCCGGTGGGCCGGCGCATTTCGATAAATTCTTCGATCTCCGGGTGCGAGATATCCAGATAGACCGCCGCCGAGCCGCGTCGCAACGTGCCCTGACTAATGGCGAGCGTGAGCGAATCCATCACCCGAATGAAGGGAATGATCCCCGACGTCTTGCCCACGCCGCGCACGCTTTCCCCCATGGAGCGGAGCTTGCCCCAGTAGCTGCCGATGCCGCCGCCGCGCGCCGCAAGCCACACATTCTCGTTCCACAGCCCGACAATGCCCTCCAGGCTGTCCTCGGCCTCATTCAGGAAGCAGGAAATGGGCAGGCCACGATTCGTGCCGCCATTGGACAGCACTGGGGTCGCAGGCATGAACCACAGATTGGACATGTAGTCGTACAGGCGCTGGGCGTGATCCGCATCATCCGCATAGGCGGTGGCGACGCGGGCGAACAGGTCCTGAAAGCTCTCGCCCGGGGTCAGGTAGCGATCAGTCAAAGTCGCTTTGCCGAAATCGGTCAGCCGCGAATCGCGGGACGGGTCGGTGATGACGGAGCGCGGAGCGGCAAGGGGAAGCGTGGTCATGGCAGGTCAGCCCGTCCTGTCTGGTGAAAACCGGTGCGTGCGTGCGCGTGAGAGATCCGGACCCCTTGGATCTGGGCCCCACATTGTGGGGCTCGGCGCGGCAGTGACGCTAGATATGGTAGTCAGCCGGACGGGCCTGTCAACGGTGGAAACCACATTTTGGGGGCGCACCCCATCTGCAACTACCACATCTAGTGGTTAGGCGGGCTCGGCCCTAGATCTTGTGTGGTTCAGGCGGCGAAGGCGCCAGATGACACTACCCCCCGAGTTGCGTCACAAGCGGCGCACCCCATATCTGGGGCACCCGCAACCACGCTGAGGGACGCCCATGTGCGGACGCTATGCCCAGACCACGCCCATGACGTCTGTCGCCGACTTGTTCGCGGTGACCGGGCCGGTGCCGCCACTGGCGCCGCGCTATAACATTGCGCCGACCCAAGGGGTTGCCATGGTGCGGCTGAGCTCGGCAGGCGAGCGGGAGATCGCGATTGTGCGCTGGGGGCTGGTGCCGTCCTGGGCAAAGGAGTTGGGTGATCGGCCGCTGTTCAACGCACGGTCCGAAACCGCTGCCGAAAAGCCGTCCTTCAAGGCTGCCTTCGAACGCCGACGCGGCCTGGTGCCGGCGGACGCGTTTTATGAATGGCCGCCGGGACCCGGCGGCCGGGCTGCGCCCCATGCGGTGCGCCCGCTCGCAGGCGGCGTCTTCGCCATGGCTGGCATCTGGGACGTGTGGCAAAGCCCGGACGGCTCGGAAGTGCACTCTGTCGCCATTCTCACGACCGAGGCGCGCGGCGCGCTGGCCACGCTGCATCATCGCATGCCGGTGATCCTGGCGCCGGACCACTGGGCGGGCTGGCTGGACGGCTCAAGCCCCTTGCCCGCGCCGGTGCCCGTGGAGAGCCTGGAGGCGGTGCGGGTCTCCACCCGCGTGAACACCGCCGGCGCCGACGGCCCTGATTTGCTGGATCCGCATACGCCCGAGCCACCGGCGCCCGAGCCGCAACTGTCCCTGTTCTAAGCACCCCGTGTTCCGGTCGCGCCCTGTGTTCCGGCCGCGCCCCGTGTTCCGGTCGCGCATCGGGTGCAGTTAGCCATGGACAAGGCGCGAGCGATGCCGTTCGATGCGGCGAAGGGTTTCGCATGTCTCCCCGATAGAAAGGATGAGCTTATGATCCGTGTGGTTTCCCGTTTTGCCGCCGCCGCCGTGCTCGGCCTTGGTCTTGCGTTTGCGGCCGAGCCCGCCGCCGCCAATCCGCAATTCGATTATCTGACTGAGAACGCCCAGAAAGAGGGCGTGAAAGTCACGTCAAGCGGCCTGCAATATCGCGTGCTGCGCGCGGGCGAGGGCAAGTCCCCGGCCTCCGCCGCCGAAATCGTCGAGGTGCATTATCGCGGCACGCTCATCGATGGCACCCAGTTCGACAGCTCCTATGACCGCGGCCAGCCAGCGCTGTTCCCGCTGAACCGGGTGATCGCGGGCTGGACCGAGGGCGTGCAGCTGATGCAGGAAGGGGCCAAATACGAGTTTGTGATCCCGTCCGACCTCGCCTATGGCGCGTATGGCCAAGGGGATATTCCCGGCGGTGCCACGCTCATTTTCGAGGTGGAGCTGATCCGCGTCCACTAAGCAGAGCCCGAAGATGGAAGGCGCGAGGGCCCTGAGGGGGTCTGTCGCGCCTTTTTCTTGCGCAGAAGCCCGGATTCCGCTCGGTCACCACTCCCAAAGCATACGAGAGCCATTATCATATTGCTGAGGCGCGTCCGGATTTGGTGAGAACGCGCCAGGCTTGCGATGGGAGGAGTGGATGGCGGAACGCGCAAAACTGGCCTCATTGGCCGACATTATCCGGCGAGGGGCTCAGGAGTGGGGCGAGTCCCCGGCTCTGGTGATGGACGACGAGGTCACGACCTATGCAGCGCTCGACCGGCGCTCCAACAAAGTGGCCAATGGGTTGATCGCCGCGGGCATCCGTCCCGACGACCGGGTCGCCTTCATCGGCAAGAACTCCGACACATACTTTGAAATTCTGTTCGGCGCATTGAAGGCGCGGGGCGTTGTGGTGGGTGTGAACTGGCGCCTGGCAGGCCCGGAGATCGCCTATATCCTGAACGACTCCGGCTCCAAGGTGGTGTTCGTAGGCGCCGAGTTCTATCCGGTGATCGAGTCCATTCGCGGCGACATCCCAGGGGTGGAGCACATCATCGCGATTGATGGCGGTCACGGTGACTGGCCAGCCTTTGATACGTGGCGCTTTGGCCAGGCGGATCACGACCCCAAGCTGGCGCATCGGCGCGACGATGATGCCATTCAGCTCTACACGAGCGGCACCACGGGTCATCCCAAAGGGGTTCAGCTCACGAACCATAACTATCTGTCTGTGTTCGACATTGCCGCCCAATCCGGCTGGAGCGACTGGCAGCCCGGTGACGTGAATATCATCTGTATGCCGCTGTTCCATGTGGCGGGTGTGAATGTCGGCCTGCTGGGCATGGAAAGCGGTTGTAAGAACGTTGTGTTGAAAGATGTGGATCCGGGCGTGATCCTGGATCTGGTCGAAAAGCACCGCATCCAATACATGTTCGTGGTGCCGGCCGTGATCAATTTCCTGGTCTTGCATCCCTCCGCCAAGGGGCGCGACTTCTCCAGCCTAAAGCAGATCCTTTACGGCGCCTCGCCCATTGCCGAAGACCTGATCAAGCAGGCGCAAGCGCTGTTCCAGTGTGATTTCATTCAGGTCTATGGCATGACCGAGACTGCCGGGACGGGGACTCATCTGCCACCGGATGATCACGACCCGGCGCGCGGGCGCCTGCGCTCCTGCGGTATTGCGAATGCGGATACGGAGATCAAAATTATCGATGCCGACGGCAATGGCTTGCCCCCGGGGCAGGTCGGCGAGATCCTCATCCGCTGCCAAGGCAATATGAAGGGCTATTGGAACCGTCCGGAAGCCACCGACAAGACCCTGATCGACGGGTGGATCTATACCGGTGACGCCGGTTTTATGGATGCGGACGGCTATCTCTTCATCCATGACCGGGTGAAGGACATGATCGTCTCTGGTGGCGAGCACATCTATCCGGCCGAAGTGGAGAACGCCGTTTTCGCCCATCCGGCCGTGGCGGATGTGGCGGTGATCGGCGTGCCCGACGAGC
>CAZVEE010000096.1:0-12490 GCA_964625525.1 uncultured Alphaproteobacteria bacterium
GCAATTAGGACAGGTAATCGTAGCCAGCGACACAGCGCACCTCATCACCAATGAAGAGTAACCTAAATATACAGTAATTATGATGATGCACAACTTACAAAGTGTCGAATATACAATAAAGTGTGCAAAGTAGAGTAAGGCAAGACAAAGGGTTTATTTTGGCAATTTCAGGCCAAAAAGCAACTTTTATTACATCAGCGGTTGCAGTGTCTTGGAGGGGCGCGACAAGCCGATGCCCGACGCGCGGCCATAAAAAAACCTCCGGACGGGGACCATCCGGAGGGAGCATCAGCGGGTGTTGTCGGCGAGTGTGCTGGGCGCTCAACCGCGTAAGGTCCCGCCGGTGGCCTTTTGCACCTGGGCGATGATCTTGTCGGAGACCGCGTCAATCTCCTCATCCGTCAGTGTGCGCTCGCGTGGCTGTAAGGTCACTTCGATGGCGAGCGACTTCTGCCCGTCCTCAATGCCTTGCCCCGCATAAAGGTCGAACACCCGCACATCCGTGATGAGCTTCTTGTCCGCCCCTTTCGCGGCGCGCACCAGCGTTTCCGCCGCAACAGCCACATCGAGCACGAAGGCAAAGTCCCGCTCCACCGCCATCAGGTTCGAGGCATCCAGAAGCGGGCGCGTCTTCGTGGCCTTGACCTTCGGCATGGGGATCCGCTCGGGGAAGACTTCAAAGCCCGCCAGCGGTCCTTTCACGTCAAGCGCATCAAGCACGCGCGGATGCAGTTCCCCAAAGTGGGCCAGCACCATTTTGGGGCCCATACGCAGTGTGCCGGAGCGTCCCGGATGATACCAGGTGGGCGCATCGTCCGTCACCTGAAGGCTTGCCACCGGTGCGCCCGCCGCCTCCAGCGCCGCCAGCGCATCGGCCTTGGCATCGAAAGCATCAACGGCCCGCGCCGCGTCGTACCAGTTCCGCGGGCTTGCGCCCCGGCGCACGCCGGTCAGCGCCAGGGTCTGGTCTGTCGGCGCCTCGCCTGCATATTGCGGTCCGGACTCAAACAGCGCCGCTCGGCCCAGTCCCCGGTCCGCATTGCGCCCGGCCGCCGCAATCAGGCCTGGCAGCACGCTGGGGCGCATGGTGTTGAGATCCGATGCAATCGGATTGGCGAGCGTGATCTCGGCCGCCTCGGTGGGGCGGAACAACGCCGCCTGATCCGCCGGCATGAACGACCATGTCACCGCTTCGTTCAGACCCCGCGCCGCCAGCGCGCGCTTGGCAAGACGCACACGATCTTGCAGGGTCGTCAGTACGGGCTTGGCCACCGAATGCAGCCGCGGCAAGGGCGTTGATGGCACCGCGTCAAGCCCGTGAATGCGCATCACCTCTTCCACCAGATCGGCGGAGCCGTGAATATCCGGTCGCCAACTCGGCACGGTAACCGACAGTGCCGGCGCCGTGCCGGACACGGAAAAACCAAGAGCGCAGAGAATGCCCACGATCCGCTCTTCACTCAGGTCAAGTCCGGTGAGCCGTTTCACCTGCGCCGGGTCAAAGGCGATGGTCTGTTCCGGGACCGGCTCGCTCCCAGCGACGACGCGTTCGCTGGCTTCTCCGCCACACAGCTCAATGATCATCGCGGTGGCCAGCTCCAGCCCCTCTACGACAAAGGCCGGATCCACGCCCCGTTCAAAGCGATAGCGCGCGTCCGACACAATGCCGAGCTTGCGCCCTGTCGAGGCTGTCCGCATGGGATCGAAATAGGCGCTTTCCACAAAGACACTCGTCGTGTCCTGCGTGGAGCCCGACGCCTCGCCCCCCATGACGCCGCCCAGGCCCAGCACGCCCGTCTCGTCGGCGATGACGCAGTGGCTTTCGTCAATGGCATAGGTCTTGCCGTCAAGGGCCAGCAAGTCCTCGCCGGCCCGCCCCAGCCGGGCCCGGATCGGTCCACTGACTTTCGCCGCGTCATAAACATGCAGCGGCCGTCCTCGGTCATAGGAGATGTAATTGGTCACATCGACCAGCGCATTGATGGGCCGCAGGCCAATGGCGCGCAGCCGCTGTTGCAACCAGTCCGGACTCGGATCGTTTTTGACACCCTTGATGACCCGGCCGGCGAAAACCGGGCAAGCCTCGGCCGTATCCGCGTCGAATTCCAACGCGATATCGATGGGGCAGGGGAAGCTGCCCGTCGCCGCCTCCGGAGTTTTCGTCTTGACTGTGCCCAAGCCTGCCGCCGCCAGATCTCGTGCCACACCGGCAACGCCGAGGCAGTCCGGCCGGTTCGGCGTGATGGCAATCTCGATCATGGGATCGTTCAGGCCCAGCACCTCGGCCATGGGCGTGCCGACGGCGGCATCGGTTTTAAGGTCGATGATGCCGTCATGTTCATCCGACAGCCCCATTTCCCGTTCCGACACCAACATGCCGTTTGACTCAACGCCGCGGATCTTCGTGGGCTTCAGGGTGATGCCCGTGCCCGGAATGTAAGAGCCTGATGGTGCGAACACGGCCTTCATGCCCGTGCGTGCATTGGGCGCGCCGCAGACGACCTGCACCTCGCCCTCTTCGGTCTTGACCCGGCACACGCGCAGTTTATCCGCATCCGGATGCGGTGACGCGTCGAGCACTTCGGCGACCTTGAAAATCTTCAGGGTCTCCGCGAGGTTCTCGACGGCCTCGATTTCCAGGCCCACCTCGGTCAGCTTGTCCGTGATATCGCTCAGGCTCGCATCCGTATCCAGATGATCCTTGAGCCAGCTCAGTGTGAATTTCATGGCATCAGGTCCTTATGGCATGGGTGCGTCAGCGGCTCAGGCCTGCGGCCAGGCTCGGCATGTCAAAAGCGGAGAAACCATAATGGCGCAGCCAGCGCAGATCGGCGGCGAAGAAATCCCGCAGGTCCGGAATGCCGTATTTCAACATGGCCAGCCGGTCGATCCCGATGCCACAGGCCCAACCCTGATATTCGGCCGGATCGAGCCCCACATTGCGCAAAATGTTCGGGTGCACCATGCCGCAGCCCAGGATCTCTAGCCAATCCTCGCCCGTGCCCACTTTCAGCTCCCCGCCGGATCGGTCACAGCGGACATCCATTTCAGCGGAAGGTTCCGTAAACGGGAAGAAACTCGGCCGCAGGCGGATGGTCACATCATCCACTTCAAAGAACGCTTTGACGAAGGATTCCAGCGTCCATTTCAAGTGTCCCATATGGCTGTTCCGGTCGATGACCAGCGCCTCAACCTGGTGGAACATGGGCGTGTGCGTTTGATCGGAGTCACAGCGATATGTGCGTCCCGGTGCGATGATCCGGATCGGCGGTTTTTGCGACAGCATGGTGCGCACCTGCACCGGGCTTGTATGGGTGCGGAGCAATTTACGCTCCGCGCCTTCGGCGGCCTCTAGATAAAAGGTGTCGTGCATCTCCCGGGCCGGATGGCCTTCGGGAAAATTCAGCGCCGTGAAATTATGATAATCGTCTTCGATATCCGGGCCTTCCGCCACGGCAAAGCCCATATCGGCGAAAATCGCGATGACTTCTTCCGTCACTTGGGTGATCGGATGGATAGAGCCCCGATCCTCGGGGCGCACGGGCAGGCTCACATCCACCCGTTCCGCTTCCAGACGGGCGTTAAGGGCTGCGTCATGCAGATCCGCTTGACGAGCCGCCACCGCATCGGTCAGGCGGGTTTTCAGGCCGTTCAGCACTGGGCCCTGCACTTTTCGGGTGTCGGCGTCCATGGACCCGAGCGATTTCAGCAGGTCACTGACACTGCCTTTCTTGCCCAGCGCCTGCACGCGCACGGCGTCAAGCGCGGCCTCACTGTCAGCCGCGGCAATCGCGTTGAGCGTTTCGCGTTCCAGCTTGTCGATATCCGCCATCGTCCTCTCCCTGATGGTCTCAACCGTGATGCGCCGCACGCCAATCATGCCGAAAGGCTGCGCGGCTTTGTCATAAAGTCGCGCCGCCCTGATCGGTGCGGAGCCTCAGCCGGAGCCGGGCGGACGATGCGTGATGTCAGCCGAGCGCGGCCTGGACTTTGCCGACCAGAGCCTTGAAGGCCTCGGGCTCACGGATCGCCAGATCGGACAGAACCTTGCGGTCCATCTCGATTCCTGCGAGCCCGAGGCCGTTGATAAATCGGCTGTAAGTCAGACCGTGCTCGCGCACGGCGGCGTTGATGCGCTGGATCCACAGGGCACGGAAGTTCCGCTTGCGCACGCGCCGGTCGCGATAGGCGTACTGGCCTGCCTTCTCCACGGCCTGATTGGCGGTGCGGAAGGTGTTTTTGCGCCGGCCGTAATAGCCCTTGGCCTGCTTAATAACTTTGCGGTGGCGCCGATGGGCGGTCACGCCGCGTTTCACTCGGGACATTTCTCACTCCTCTCAGGGTCACGTGCGCCGGCGCTCAGCCGTAGGGCATCCACTTTTTCACGATCCGCGCGTCGGGATCGGACAGGGTGGTGGTGCCGCGCAGATCGCGGATCTGTTTCGGGCTGCGTTTGATCATGCCGTGCCGTTTGCCGGTCTGACCGCGTTTGACGAGCCCGGAGGCAGTGAGCTTGAAGCGTTTTTTCACGCCGCTCTTGGTCTTCATCTTGGGCATTTTGCACTCCTGAACGGGAAGGGCTGCGCGGACAAGATATCGGGCGGCGCTCGGGAGGCCCCGCACGCCGGTGATCCTGTCTCATCCCTTCGTGCTTTGGGGTCACCTCGGCATGCCCCGCCGGACGACCCATTCATTGGAAAATGCCGTTATAAGGATTACCGGCCAAAGCGCAAGGCCCGCGCCGGATTTACGCTCCCTTTGCCCCCGTGCGGGTAGGCTCGCGCCATGATGACCGCCGCACCGCCACCTGCACGTTCCGCTGATCTGCACTTTCAGGAGCAGGCCCATGCCCGCGCGCTGGAGGCGTTAAACGCCTTTGCGGCCATTTTATCACCGCGTGGTCGGCTTATCACGGTCAACAGGCTGTTGCGGGAGACCTTTCTGGGGGCCATGCCCTTGGAGCAATGCCGCTATTTCGCCGATCTGCCCGTCATCATCCGCGAACCGGGCCTGGCGCAGACCTTGACCCTTCTCACCGCGACGGCGGGTGAGGGCCGCCCGGTGATGGCTCGGATCAGCGCACGCGGCTTGGACGATGTGCGGGTGCATATGGAAGCCACGGCCGCCCCCATCCTCTCAGAGGCAGGCACGGTGGCCTGGGTGCTGTTGTCCGCAGTCGATATCACCGACCACATGCGCGCCCGTGCGGCCTTGCAAGACAGCGAGCGGCGCTACGAGCTGGCCACCCGCGGTCTGGCCGCGGCCTTGTGGGAGTGGACGCCTCCCACCGGCGCCTTCCGCCTGTCCGAGCGCGCGGTTGAGCACCTTCTGCTCGAAGACGTCTCCACGATCCGCACGATCGAAGATTTCGCCGCCTGTGTGCATCCCGATGATATGGAGCGCATCGCGGTGGGCCTTCTGGACCATATCAAGACGGGCAAGCCCTACGATCTTGAGCATCGCGTCGTGGCCACCGATGGCTCCACCCGCTGGGTCCATTCCACCGGTCAGGCGGAATGGAATGCCTCGGGCTGGGCCATGCGGATGGTGGGCTCGGCGATGGACATCACCGCGCGCAAGCAGGCGGAGTTCGACCTGATTGCTGCCAACCAGGCCGCACTGGCCGCCAGCAAGGCCAAGTCCGACTTCCTGGCTACCATGAGCCATGAAATCCGCACGCCCATGAACGGGGTGTTGGGCATGGCGGCCTTGTTGGCTGATACGGATCTCGATACCGAGCAACGCCGCTTCGTGGAGACCATTACCGTCTCTGGGGAGGCGCTCATCACGATCATCAACGACATTCTCGACCTGTCAAAGCTCGATGCGGACCGGGTGGAGTTGGAAACCGTACCGTTCAGCTTGGGCGATCTGGTGCGTCAGACCTGCGACTTGTTTCGCC
Organism: uncultured Alphaproteobacteria bacterium; assembly: GCA_964625525.1. GTDB lineage: Bacteria > Pseudomonadota > Alphaproteobacteria > JAJFIK01 > JAJFIK01 > CAZVEE01. The sequence continues at coordinate 5,903 of CAZVEE010000096.1, forward strand.
TGGAGGCGCGCGAGAAGCGCTTGTCGCTCACGGCCGATATTGCCCGCACCGTGCCTGATCTGCTGAAAGGCGACCCGGTGCGCTTGCGCCAAATCCTGATGAATCTGGTCGGCAATGCCATCAAATTCACCCATGTGGGTGGGGTTATCCTGCGTGTCGTGGCCGAGCCCCATGGCTACGCCTTTAGCGTCAAGGACACGGGCATCGGCATCCCGGAAGAAGCGCGCGACCGCTTGTTTGAGGCCTTCGCTCAGGTCGACTCCTCCACCACCCGCGAATATGGCGGCACGGGTCTGGGCCTCGCCATCACGCGCAAACTCGCTGAACTGATGGGCGGGCGCATCGATTTCGACAGTAAGGTGGGCGAGGGCAGCACCTTTACCGTCCATGTGCCGCTGGAGGCGGCGCCGGAAGGTGCCGTTCTGGTTCAGCGCACCAATGGGCGCGTGCCCTGGCGCGGGCCGCAGGGGCTGGACGGCATTGATGGGGCCTTTGAAGGCCTGCGCGTGCTTTTGGCCGAGGACAATGAGATCAACCGCTTATTGTTCCAGTCTCTCCTGGGCCGCATGGGCTGCACGGTGGAGCAGGTGACGAATGGTCTGGAGGCTGTCACGGCCGTTCAGGCCCAAAGCTTCGATGTGGTGTTGATGGATATTCAGATGCCGGAACTGGACGGCGTGGAGGCGACGAGCCGCATTCGCGCCTTGTCCGGGCCGGCGAGCGACCTGCCTATCATCGCCATCACCGCCAATGCCATGGCCGGGGATCGCGAGAAATATCTGCGCGCGGGTTTTGATGGCTACGTGGCCAAGCCCGCCTCGCCGGACGCGTTGCATGGGGCCATGCTGCGGGTTTGCGGCCGGGTCGAGGGCGAGCCACGCGCCGATGCCACGGCGGTGAAAACCGCCGTGCTCAGCCATCATCAGGCGCGGGTTCTAGAGGGCCTGATCGCTGCCATCGACGCGTGAGGCAGCGCTGGCTCTGGCGCCTCAGCGCGGCGCCATCACCATGATCATTTGGCGGCCTTCCAGCTTGGGATAGACCTCGACCTTGGCGATTTCATCCACCTCAGTCTGGACCTTCTTCAACAGGTCCATGCCCAGATTTTGGTGCGCCATTTCCCGGCCGCGGAACCGCAAGGTCACTTTCACCTTGTCGCCTTCCTCAAAGAAGCGCTGCATGGCCCGCATTTTCACATCGTAGTCGTGTTTGTCGATGTTGGGCCGCATTTTCACTTCTTTGACCTCGACGGTCTTCTGCTTTTTGCGGGCTTCGTTCGCGCGTTTCTGCGCCTGATATTTGAACTTGCCGTAATCGAGCAGTTTACAGACCGGAGGGTTGGCATCCGGAGACACCTCAACGAGGTCCATCCCCGCATCGGCGGCCATTTCCAGGGCCTGATCGGTCGGCACTTCGCCGCGTTTCTCTCCGGTTTCATCGATCAGCAGCACGGAATGGGCTCTGATCTTTTCATTGACGCGAGGGCCGCTGTCGCGCGGTTCCGGTTTCGCGTTCATTGGGCGTCGAGCTATGGACGTGTCTCCTGTTTCTGGCACCGGCCGGATGAGTGGGGGCCCAGCACCCCCGGCGCTGGCCCTGAAGACCCGGGACACGCTCCGGCCGGCGACCTGTCGCCACGGCGTATCCCGGGGAATGGTTCAGACTAATCGCAAGGGGTTCATCCCCTCTCAACGAAGGAGGGGCCCCCAGGCGCTGCGCCCGTCTTGGTCTGCGGCACTCTTATTCCGCAGCACTGGCTGTCGGGGTGGTCTCCCCTTTGGCCCGCAGGTCGGGTGCAGTCGCCTCCGTCAAGAGATTATGAATTGCTTGCCCAAGTGCAAGGCTCTCTTGCGACTCCGAGCCCAAACGGCGCACGGAAACGGTATTTTCCTCCGCTTCGCGCTTTCCAACGACGAAAATCACCGGGATTTTCTGCAAAGAATGCTCCCGGACCTTCAAATTGATCTTCTCGTTACGCAAATCCGTCTCCGCATGGAGCCCTGCGTCCCGCAACCGCTCTAGCACTGTCATCGCATAGGCATCCGCGTCCGAGGTGATGGTTGCAACCACCACTTGCAGCGGCGCCAGCCACAGCGGGAACCGTCCGGCATAATGCTCGATCAGGATCCCGGTGAAGCGCTCAAGCGAGCCAAACAGCGCCCGGTGCAGCATCACCGGCACGTGTTTTTGGCCATCCTCGCCCACATAGGACGCGCCCAGCCGGTCCGGCAAGTTCAAGTCCACTTGCAAGGTGCCGCACTGCCAGTCCCGCCCGATGGCATCCCGCAGCACGAATTCGAGCTTGGGCCCATAGAAGGCGCCTTCGCCCGGATTGTACTCCAGGTCCAAACCGGCTGCTTCCGATGCTTGGCGCAGCGCCGCCTCCGACTTGTCCCAAATGGCATCGTCGCCGACGCGTTTTTCGGGTCGGTCGGAGAATTTCACCCGCACATCGTCAAAGCCGAAGTCTTTGTAGATGTCCAGGATCAGCCGGGTGACGTCCACAGACTGCTCGGTAATTTGATCTTCCGTACAGAACACATGGGCATCGTCTTGGGTGAAGTGACGCACCCGCATAAGGCCGTGCAGCGCGCCGGACGGCTCATAACGGTGCACTTTACCGAACTCCGCCATTTTCAGCGGCAGTTCCCGGTAGCTGCGCAGCCCCTGGCGGAACACTTGCACGTGGCCCGGACAGTTCATGGGCTTCAAGGCATAGATCCGCTCATCGGGCGTCTGGGTGGTGTACATGTTCTCGCCGAACTTCTCCCAGTGCCCGGAGCGTTCCCATAAGCTCCGGTCCAGCATGTCCGGTGTGTTGACCTCCATGTACCCCGCCGCCTCCTGGCGTCGGCGCATATAGTTGATCAGCGTCTGGAACAAGCGCCAGCCCTTCGGGTGCCAAAACACCGAGCCCGGACCTTCTTCCTGGAAATGGAACAAGCCCATTTCCTTGCCCAGCCGGCGGTGGTCGCGCTTTTCCGCTTCCGCAAGTTGGTGCAGGTGTTCTTCCAGTTCCGCATCATCCCGCCAGGCGGTGCCATAAATGCGCTGCAGCATCACATTGTTGGAGTCGCCCCGCCAATAAGCGCCCGCGAGCTTGGTCAGCTTGAAGGCTTTGCCGATCTGCTTGGTGCTCGGCAGGTGGGGCCCCCGGCACAGGTCATGCCAGTCACCATGATGATAGACGCGAATTTCTTCTCCTTCCGGAATATCCGCGATGATCTCGGCCTTGTAATGCTCGCCCATGTCCTTGAAGTGCTGGATCGCGTCATCACGGTCCCACACTTCACGCCGGGTCGGGCGAGCCTCGTCCACGATCTCCTTCATCCGCGCTTCGATCTTCTCCAGATCATCCGTATGGAACGGTTCGTCGCGCGCAAAGTCGTAGAAGAACCCGTTTTCAATCACCGGGCCGATGGTCACTTGCGTGCCGGGGAACAGCTCCTGCACGGCCTGCGCCATCAAATGTGCCGCATCGTGACGGATCAGCTCCAGGGCGTCCGCTTCGTTCTTTTTGGTGATGATTTCAACGGAGGCATCGCGATCGATGACACCGAACACATCACTCAGTTCTCCATCCACTTTCACGGCGAGCGCGGCTTTCGCCAGACTCGTCGAGATGTCCTTCGCGATCTCGGTGCCAGTCACCGGGCCCGGGAAAGTTCGCACACTGCCGTCAGGCAGCGTGATGGCCACGGGGCGGGCGGCTTGCGATTGATCACTCGACATCTCAGGTCAACTTTCTTCCGTTTGAGGTGGTTTGGAAAACGGGCGAGGGCGCCAACGCGCCTCTCGCTGCCCTGCATGCAAAGATGCAGACGGGCACACTATAGGCACGATATGCAAAGCATCAATGAGTCCGGCCAAGCAAAAGGCGGGGCCGGCTCAGTCTGATCAGCGGCGTGTCTTTGGGAGCACGGGGCGGCGAGAAGGGCTTATTCGCTCCAAATCTGGCGTAGTGAGCGGTCAAGCGCGGGAATCTGCTTATGCCACGCCTTGACCATGGCGTCGATTTGCGGGCGCCAGCCATAGGGTTTGAGTTCAAAGACCCAGCGGTAATCCACGTCCCCATCGCTGAAATCCAGCAAAAAGCCGGACGGCTCGCCCCCAAACTGGGTGCGCAGCTTGCCGCCGCGGGGATGGCTTGCCCGGGTGAGCGTGCGGGTCATGGCGGCGGTTTCCAGGCGTTGCTGGCCCGCCGGTCCGGGGGCCGCGTCGCTCCAGCCATGCACCATGGCGCATTTCCAGAAATGCTTGCCGCTGCTTTCGGTCCGAAAGAACGAGAGGTTCGTGCGCGGCGTGTCGCTCAACGTGTCGAGCCGCGCAATGTAATTCACGAGCCCCAAAGTCGGGCAATCCCGCACTTCTTCATAGCCGCCAAGCCCGGCCATGAGCGTATCCAGATCGCTTTGCTCCGGCAGCATCGGATCGCGCCGGCCACGATGAAACCATCCGAAAACCATGACCAGCCCCCTTTGCCTGCCTGTTCTCGTTTATGTGGGCACAAGCCTAAAGCGAGAAATCCGGCGAGGGAAGATGGTTAGGCGACTGACCAGGGGACTTTAGGTCCAATACTGCGCGATCCACGGCGTCGGGCGCACATGCTTATACCATTTGCCGGGATAGACGCCCTTGGCGGCTTCCGGCGGTTTGGGGTCGCCGTGGAAGGCGACAACGCGGGCGCCTTTGGGCAGGCGCGGCGTGGCGATCCAGTTCATCAGCCCGCCGGGCATGCAATCCACTTTGAAACTGCGCACCCATTCCGGCGGGAAGAAGTCCAGGTCCCCGTGCTCGGCCGCGGTGCGCGACACAAATGTCTGGGAATTGGGGAACTGGTCGAACAGCGTCTCCACCGTCTCGCAATAGCGATCGTAGATATAGGTGAGCGCCCCCACCTCAAAGGTGAAGACCGAGGAATTGCCCACGCCCTGGCCCGGCTGCGTCCAGTTCTCCGGAATCGCCAGCTTGTTTGAGTAGCCCACCAGATCATCCAGCGACCCGGTCACCACCACATCCAGATCCAGAAACAGCACCTTGCCCGAAAGGTCCTCAAGCTGCGGCTTGAACACCGAGACTTTCTTCCAAGGCGAAATCTGACGGGCCACCGGCACCATGATCTCGGGCAGCGGGAAGCATTCCACTTCCGGCACGACCCCCTCGGCCCGGTCCGTGAAACACACGAAGCGGAAGGGCAGGGACAAGTGGCGGCAGACCATCCGATAGAGGATGTTCACATACTCGGCGCCGTATTTCGGGCCCCACTTCATGCACATGACAGTGACGGCGGGGGGGGTGACGATAGAAGCGGTCATGCGGTGTTCCTGGATGCGTGCCAGTCGGCAAGGACGCGATCATAAACCCTTAAAGTATGGGCGGTCATGGCGTCGAGCGAATAGCGCTCGGTGGCAAAGCACCGGCCCGCCCGGCCCATCGCTTCAAAGCCAGGCCAGTCCAGATCGAGGGCCGCCGCCATGGCGTGGGCCAGATCTTCCGCGCTGCCCGGTGTGACGCGCCAGCCCGTGGCCGGTCCCGCGCCGTCGCGGGCATCCAGCACGGTTTCGCGCGAGCCCCCATGGTCGGCGGCGATCACCGGCCGGCCCATGGCTTGGGCCTCCACCGGCACCCGCCCGAAGGCTTCCGGCTCGATGGCGGGCGACAGCACGATATCGGCGGCGAGGTAGGCGGTGGGCATATCTCCGCAATGGCCCGCAAAGACCACCCGGTCCGCAAGGCCCAGATCCGCCGCCTGCTCCCGCAAGCCCGCCGCATAGGCGTCGCGCCCCTGCGCATCGCCCACCAGCACCGCAATCCAGTCGTCCCGATGCGCACTTTGCGCTCGCAACGAGGCCAATGCGTCAAGGAACACGCCTTGACCTTTCCAGCGCGTCAAGCGGCCGGGCAATAACAGAACGCGCCGATTGCCGCCGCCGGTTGTGCCCCGGGCCCGCGCCGCGCTGCCGGTCCAGGCGGCGCGTTGAGCGCTGACCGCATCCGGGTCTACCCGCGCTGGATCGAAATGGGTCAGGTCGATGCCGCGCGGGATCACGTCGATGGCCTCCGGCGCCAGCCCGTGCTCGCCCGCCACATGGGCCGCGATGAACTGGGAATTGGCGATCACCGCCTGACCGCGCACCATGCCGGAATTGTAGAACCGCTTGGGGCCCGAGCGCGCATTGTAGGTGCCGTGATAGGTGGTCACCAGCGGCACGCCCATGAGCCGCGCGGCGGCGAGGGCGCTCCAGGCCGGCGCGCGCGAGCGCACATGCACCAGGTCCACGCGCGCGCGCGCGATCACCTGCGCCAAGCGCACGATGTTCAGCAGCATTTCATAGGGATTCTTGGTCGCCATGGGCCGGCGCAGCAGCACGCCGCCCGCGCGCTTCAATTCGTTTTCGCGAAAGCCGCCCCGGCTTGCCACCAGCGCCCGTCCCCCGGCCGTGGTGATGGCCCGAGCCATGTCGATGGTGGTCTGTTCCGCGCCGCCCGCGCCCAGATCCGGCACGATCTGGAGGACACAGGGCGCGCGGCGGGGGGGGGCATCGTGTCCGGTGGGACGGGGGGCATGCGAGTCGGTAGTCTGGCGGC
>CAZVEE010000097.1:0-12409 GCA_964625525.1 uncultured Alphaproteobacteria bacterium
CCACCATCTGGCTCACGGTCTGGCTCTCAATGGGCAGGCCCGTGGCGGGGGAGTAAGGCACGCCAATGCGGGCCCATAAGAGGCGCATATAGTCGTAGATTTCCGTCACGGTACCGACCGTGGACCGGGGATTGCGCGAGGTCGTTTTCTGCTCGATGGAAATGGCCGGGGAGAGGCCCTCAATGGAATCCACATCCGGCTTTTGCATCAATTCCAGGAACTGGCGCGCATAGGCCGACAGGCGTTCCACATAGCGCCGCTGACCCTCCGCATAGATCGTATCGAAGGCGAGCGAGGATTTGCCCGAGCCCGACAGGCCGGTGATGACCACGAGCTGGTCGCGGGGCAGATCAAGCGACACGTTCTTCAGATTGTGCTCGCGCGCGCCGCGGATGCTGATGTGCTTGTGCATGAAAACGCCTCGGGCCGAACCGCTATAGGGTGTTGACTTCGCGCCGAGTTCGCGCGAAGGTCGGAACATAAAGTGAACATGCAGGGGAGTCGCCGCATTGGCAAGGGCGCCGGTCTGCCACCGCCAATGTATCTCGCCATACCCCCTTTGACGAGGGGGCGGGGCAAGACTGGTGACACAGCGGCCAAGCCATGAGGGAGTGTGTTAAGGAATTCTTTACGGTGGCGTCGACTCGGCGGAGACTGGCGCTCCAGCAGTGTGCCGCTTGAGGCCTGCGGGGTAACCCGCCAAGGGCCCCGCGCACGCGGTAAGGTCGAGACGGATTTCAAAACAGGGCAGGGCAGACGATGGCAGGCAGTGTCAACAAAGTGATTCTGGTGGGCAATCTGGGGGCAGATCCGGATGTGCGCTACACCCAAGACAATCGGCCCATCGTTAATCTGTCGCTCGCCACATCCGAGAACTGGCGCGACAAGAACTCGGGCGAACGGCGCGAAAAGACCGAGTGGCACCGGGTGGTGATCTTCTCGGAAGGGCTGGCCAAAGTGGCGCAGCAATATCTGAAGAAGGGCTCCAAAGTCTATGTGGAGGGCCAGCTACAGACCCGAAAATGGCAGGATCAGGAGGGCCGCGACCGCTACTCCACCGAAGTGGTGCTGCAAGGGTTTAACGGCACGCTGACCATGTTGGATGGGCGCTCTGGTGGGGCCGAACAAGGCTTTGGCGGGGGCGAATCCTACGGCGGTGGCGGGCGCGACGGCGGCGGCATGAGCGACAGTGGTCCGCGCGGGGGCAGCGGTGGCCAGAATTTCGGAGGCGGCGGCGACTTGGACGACGAGATCCCCTTCTAAGCGTCTCGACCCCGTGTCAGCAGCGGCGGGTGTCAGGAGCGGCGGTCCAGCCGCTCCACTTGCGCGCGCAAGGCTTTGAGTTCGGCCAGGATGGCATCCTGGCCGGCCCGGTCTGCCTGGCGCGCGCGGGTATCGTCTTCCATCGCCCCGACAATGATCGCCACGAACAGATTCAGCATGGTCAAGGTGCCTATGAAAATGTAGGCGACGAAGAAGATCCACGCATAAGGATAAACGGCCAGCGTGGCGCGCGCGACCTCCGGCCAGCCCTCCAAGGTCATCACCTGGAACAGGGTGAACATGGAGGTGAAGAGGTCACCAAACAGCTTCGGCACGCCCGGCGCGAACAGTTTGGTGGCGATCACCGATGCCACGAAGAGGATGATCAGCAGGATGCCCGCCACCGAGGTCACCCCCGGCAGCGCGCCCAACAAGGCTGAAATGACCCGGCGCAGGGATGGGAAGGCGTTGAGCATCCGCATGACGCGGAAAACCCGGAACGCGCGCAAGGCCGAGAGCCCCACCAGACTCGACAGGGACGCGGCCACGACCACAAAGTCAAAAATCGACCAGCCATCACGGAAGAAAGAGCGGCCATAAGCCACCAGGCGCAAGGCGATTTCCGCGACGAAGATCCACAGAATCACCGAGTCCACGACCGCGAGCCACGGGCCGTACACATCGTTGACGGCCGGGATTGTCTGCAATCCCAGCACGATCGCGTTGAGAACGATGAGGATGGTGACCGTCGTCGTAAACGCCGGCCGGTCCACCAGTGCCCTAATCTGCTCGCGCATCCTCCGCCCCTCCCTGGCCTCATGCCCCAGGCTGCTTAGCATAGATGCTCAAACAGCCCAGCGCAGGAGGGAGCACGCGAGACCAACGTCACCTTCCGAAAACGCCAACGCCGTAATAGCAATAAGACGCGTCACAGTTGTACATCTTCGTTTCGATGCGCAGGCGATCATTGGCGGTCGGTGTGATCGTGACGATGGGAATGTCGTCGTCCAGGATGTCCTGGGCGATCTTCTGGCCGCTGCTGTTGTAGACAAAAATGTCCACATCATTGCAGTCCGTGTCGCAAACGCTGAAGATTTGATAGGTTGTACCCACCGTGACATCGAACGTGGTGGTATCGCTCTGGCTCGGCCGAATGGTGTCGATGTGAGAGGCTTTATAAGCGAACCCCTCAGACACCATCATGGCACCGGCGTGCATGATCTGCGCTTGGATCTGATTGCGATACTCCTCTGACGTCTGAGCCGTCGCCGTCCCGGCTGCGAAAACAGTCGCGAGCGCCGCCAGGCCCGCAAGGCTATGCCTAATCGTCATGTCATCCCCCTGGGGTGTGTGAATACTCGGCCTATGACCAAGCCCTAAGGATGACGTTAACCCAATAAGGCGAGGCAGACAACGCGCTAAACGCTCCGCGGGCTGCCTAATAGTTGAGCCAAAAGCGCCAGAATTTGCACCAATTCTGGCGGAATGCTACCTAGTTACTCTGCGAGTCGCGCCTCTTACTTGGCGCCCGCCCGGCCCGTCCGGCCTCTCCCAAAGATGCATCGCGATGACCGCGTCCGTCCTCAGGGACCGCCCGGACCATTTGAACAGTGTGAGCTTCCTTGAGCAGCGACGATATGCCCCCCGACAGCCCCGCAGCGCCGCCTCCTGGCGGCCCCTCGGGAACCGAAATCCGGCCCATCGCCATCGAAGACGAGATGCGCCGCTCTTATCTCGATTACGCCATGAGCGTGATCGTGGCCCGCGCGCTTCCCGATGCGCGCGACGGGCTCAAGCCGGTGCACCGGCGCATCCTCTACTCCATGCATGAAAACGGCTATGAGTGGAACAAGCCCTACCGCAAATGCGCGCGCGTGGTGGGGGATGTTATGGGTAAGTATCACCCCCATGGCGACCAGGCGATTTATGATGCCCTGGTGCGGATGGCGCAGGATTTTTCCATGCGCCTGCCGCTTCTTGACGGGCAAGGCAATTTCGGCTCGGTGGACGGCGATAAACCAGCGGCCATGCGCTACACCGAGGTGCGTCTGGGCAAACCGGCCCATGCGCTGCTCGAAGACATCGACAAGAACACGGTCGATTTTCAGGACAATTACGACAATACAGAGCGTGAACCCGCCGTCTTGCCCGCCCGCTTTCCGAACCTGTTGGTCAATGGGGCGGGCGGCATCGCCGTCGGCATGGCGACGAATATTCCGCCTCACAATCTGGGTGAAGTGGCCGATGCCTGTGTCGCGCTGATCGAGGATCCGGAGATTTCCGACGAGGCGTTGCTGGAGATTGTACCGGGTCCGGACTTTCCCACCGGTGGCATGATCCTCGGGCGTGGTGGTGCACGCGCTGCGCTCCTGCGCGGGCGAGGCTCTGTCCTGATGCGCAGCCGTGTGCATACAGAGGAAATCCGTAAGGATCGTGAGGCGCTGATCGTCACCGAGATTCCCTATCAGGTGAACAAGGCCTCGATGATCGAAAAGATGGCCGAGTTGCAGCGCGCCAAGCGCATCGACGGCATCGCCGATATTCGCGACGAGTCAAACCGCGAGGGCATGCGTGTCGTCATCGAGTTGAAGCGCGACGCCATGGCGGATGTGGTGCTGAACCAGCTTTACCGTTACTCGCCACTGCAAACGAGCTTTGGCGTGAACATGCTGGCGCTCAATGGCGGGCGGCCGGAAATGATGACCCTGCGCGGGCTTTTGGAGGCGTTTATCGCCTTTCGCGAGGAAGTCGTCACCCGGCGGACGAAATTTGAATTGGCTAAGGCGCGCGACCGGGCCCATGTGCTTGTAGGCCTTGCCATCGCGGTCGCCAATATTGATGAGGTCATTCACCTGATCCGCACCGCGCCCAATCCGGCGACCGCGCGCGAGCGGCTGTTGGAACGGCGTTGGCCGGCGGCGGATGTGGAACCGCTGTTGCGGCTCATTTCCGACCCGCGCTCGCAATTGGACGAGGACGGCACAATCCGGCTGTCGGACCCGCAGGCGCGCGCCATTCTCGATCTTCGGCTGCAACGGCTGACGGCCTTGGGGCGCGAGGAGATTGACGAAGAACTGAAAGACCTTGCGGTCCGCATTGAGGAGTATCTGGAGATCCTCCGTTCTCGGATCAGGCTTCTGGAAATTATCCGTGAAGAGCTGACCACTGTGCGTGACGAATTCGCCACGCCCCGGCGTACCGAGATCATCGAAGCCGATCTGGATGTGGATGACGAAGACCTCATCCAGAAAGAAGACTGTGTGGTGACGGTGACCCATACCGGCTATATCAAGCGGGTGCCGCTCTCCATCTACCGGCCCCAGCGGCGCGGCGGCAAGGGCCGCTCGGGCATGGCCACCAAGGACGAAGATTTCGTCACCCGGGTTTTCGTGGCGAACACCCATACCCCGGTGCTGTTCTTCTCCTCCACCGGCATGGTCTACCGGATGAAGGTCTACAAGCTGCCCGAGGGGACACCCCAGGCGCGCGGCAAGGCCATGGTGAACTTGCTGCCGCTTCAAGACGGGGAGTGGATCACGACGGTGCTGCCGCTTCCGGAAGACAGCGTGGCCAAGGAGCGGCTGTTCCTGCTTTTCGCCACGCGGTCGGGCAATGTGCGCCGCAACGCCATCGAGGATTTCGAGCGTATCAACGCCAATGGCAAGATCGCCATGAAGCTTGATGAGGGCGATGGCATCGTGACGGTCCGTCTGGGGACGGAAGATGACGATATCTTACTATCGTCGAAGAATGGCAAATCTATTCGCTTCCGGGTCACCGATGTGCGCGTCTTCAAGGGACGGGAATCCACAGGCGTGCGGGGGATTCGTTTGGGAGCAGATGATGAGCTTGTGTCCATGGCGGTGCTGCGCCACACGCCGGTGACGCCGGCGGAAGCGCGCGCTTATCTGCGACAATCCTCGGCGGTGCGCCGGGCGGCGTCGGGCGAGGAAGCGCCGGTGGCGGAAGATCCTATTCTCGACGAAGCCGGCGATGAGGGCACGGAAGAAGCAAGCCTGAGCGCGGAACGGTATGCGGAGCTAGGCGCGGGCGAGCAACTCGTGTTGACCGTGACTGAAAACGGCTATGGCAAGCGCACCTCAGCCTATGAGTACCGGACCATGGGCCGGGGCGGGCAGGGCGTTGTGGCCATCACGATCAATCAGCGTAATGGCGGTGTGGTGGCGTCCTTCCCCGTGGAAGACAGCGACCAGATCATGTTGGTGACCAATGGCGGGCAGCTCATTCGCTGTCCGGTGGATGATGTGCGCATTGCGGCGCGCAACACGCAAGGGGTGACCATCTTCCGCACCGCCGAGGACGAGCAGGTGGTGTCGGTGGAACATCTGGCCGACACAGGCGAGGAGGACAGTGGCGATGAGGGCGGTGGCGATGAGGGCGGTGGCGATGAGGGCGGTGACGAACCAGGCGCCCAAGCCGATGACGCCTAATCGGCTCTCTCCTGTGTGGGTCGCGGCTTTCCGGGCGGAAAAGGGCACCTGTTTTTCCTAAGAGCGCTGCAAGCTGTTAGGGCTCGGCTCGGGATGCCCCCCACCCTGGACGCAAAACGCCCCATGGTAATGACCATGGGGCGTTTTCTTTACCGCGCGCGTGACCGGCGCCGGATCAGACGAAATCGAAGACGTCGGCCGGATTTTCGATGAAGACACGCAACTCTTCGATAGGGGAGTTGGCGAGACTGTCGAAGACAATCTGACCGTTGTCGATGGCGGCCTGGATGTTGAGCACGTCTTCAAAGAAGATCGCGCCCTTGTCATCGCCCAGGATGAGGCCGTCCTTCTGATGGCCGCCGCCCAGATCGTTCTTCACAATCTCGATATCACTGGCGCTGAAGCCGGTGAGGAAATCATCCTCCTTCTGACCGAAAATGACGTCATCGCCGCCATTACCAAAGCCCTTGTCGTCACCGTCGCCGGCTTCGATGTACTCGGCGTTCCAAGAGCCGGAGATATGGTCGTTGCCGCCGAGGGGGGCATTGCCTTCGAGGATGGTGCGGATGGCATCACGCTGCCAGTGATACTGGCTCATCCAGTTTTCTTCGAAATCAGAATGTCTTGTTAACGAAACCTGTGATTGAGCTACATAATCCCAAGGGTTTAGCAATGCCGTTTGAGGCGTCGCGAACCATCGCTATGGTTGTTGACGAGATGTCATTCAGGCCGCAATCGCGCCGTGTTGACGGTCGCCGATCGGCACGCCCATGTGGCGCGCATGTCAGCACGCGCATCCTGGCCTCGCCAATCCGGCGTTAAATCATTATCGTGGGAGCTAAACCGGCCGGATGATGGCCTGTATCTGAGGCGAGGACGCATCGTATGGAGAGAGTGGGCCTCTATCCCGGGACTTTCGATCCGATCACCAACGGGCACCTGGACATCATGCGGCGGGCGGTCAAGCTCGTCGATCATCTGGTTGTGGGCGTGGCCATCAACCGGGACAAGGGGCCCTTGTTCTCGCTCGAAGAACGCGTCGATATGGTCGAAGCGGAAGTCGCGGCCATGCCGCTCAACGGAACCCAGGTGAGCGTGCGGCCCTTCGACTGCTTACTGATGCATTTTGCCGAACATGTGGGCGCGCATATGATTGTGCGGGGCCTGCGCGCGGTCTCGGACTTTGAGTACGAGTATCAGATGGTGGGGATGAATCAGCGCCTCAATCCTGATATCGAAACGGTCTTCCTGATGGCGGATACCAACCATCAGGCCGTGGCATCGCGTCTGGTGAAGGAAATCGCGCGGCTGGGCGGCGACGTCACGAAGTTCACGACCCCCGCGGTCGTGGCGCGGCTGACGGCCCGGTTTCAGGAACAGGCATCCTGAGGGCGCCGTATAAGGCATAGTGGCGACAGGTAGTAGGGAAGGAGAAGGACCCCATGGGCCGTCCGATTCATCACGGGGTATTGGCAACGCTGTGGGCCGGGGTGCTGGCCTGCGCGCTGGTGCTCACCGCAATGGTGCCCGCATCGGCGCAGCAAGCGGGTCCCATCCAGTTGCCGCCGGATCTCGACCCCGCCAATGCGGTGGTCATCGAGCTGCAAAGCGGCCCAGTGGTCGTGGAGATGTTCCCCGAAAAGGCGCCCCAGCACGTGGCCCGGATCAAGGATTTGACCCGGCGCGGCTTTTACAACGGTGTGATCTTTCACCGGGTGATCGACAACTTCATGGCCCAGACAGGCGATCCCACCGGTACGGGCCGAGGCGGCTCGCCGCTGCCGGATCTGCCGGCGGAATTCAATGACGAGGTGCACACGCGCGGGACGGTCTCCATGGCGCGCGCCTCCGATCCCAACAGCGCCAACAGCCAGTTCTTCATTATGTTAAACGACGCGGCACATCTGGACGGCCAATACACGGTGTGGGGCCGGGTGGTGCACGGCATGCCGTCGGTGGACCGGATCGCCCGCGGCCAGCCACCGGCCCAGCCGGACCGAGTGATGCGCATGATGGTGCTGGCGGATGTGTTCGAGGCCATGGGCATGGATCCGACCGCGGCGCCGCCGCAAGCGCAGAGTCGGCCGGAAATAGACATGCCGCCGGTGCCGGATGATCTCGATATCGTCTCGCCGGTGCTGGCCAACCCCTAAGGCGTTGCCTGACCACCAAAGTGAGACCAGCCGGCGGTCCCCGCTCGCGGGGCCGCCTCTCCCTTCCTCCCTGTCATCAAGGACTCCTCTCATGACCGATACCGCCGACGAGCTGCTGCACCTGGACCTGGAATGGGGCCGTGTCACCATCCGCACCCGTCCGGATCTGGCACCGGGCCATGTGGCGCGGATCAAGGAACTGGCGCGCGAGGGCTTTTATGACGGTGTTGTCTTCCACCGGGTCATCGACGGCTTTATGGCCCAGACCGGCGACCCGACGGGCACCGGCACCGGTGGATCCGGCCAGAAGCTGAAGGCGGAGTTCTCCAAGGCGCCGCACAAGCGGGGGACCGTTTCCATGGCGCGCACGCCGGATCCGGATTCCGCCGACAGCCAGTTCTTCATCTGCTTCGAAGACACCCCGTTCCTGGATGGTCAGTACACGGTTTGGGGGGAAGTGGTCGAAGGCATGGAGCATGTCGACCGCATTAAAAAAGGCGAGCCGGTGCAGAACCCTGACAAGATCGTCTCGCTGAAGGTCGCGACCGACGCGGCCTAAGGCTGGCGGGTCCATGCGCGTCGAGGCGTTCGATTTCGAGCTTCCGGAAGGGCTGATCGCGCTGCGGCCTGCGGCGCCGCGCGACAGCGCCCGCATGCTTGTGGTGCGCCCCGATGGGCCGGATGCTGCGCTGAGCGATGCGGTGGTGCGCGATCTTGATCAGTGGTTGCGGCCGGGCGATGTGCTGGTGGCCAATGAGACGCGGGTGATCCCAGCACAGCTGTCGGGCATCCGGGCGCCGCGCACCGGCGAGCCGGGGGCCGGGATCGCCGGTGCCATGCCCGGCCTGCCGGCCCCGCGCATTGACGTGACCTTGCACAAACGCGCAGGTCTCAATGTGTGGTGGGCCTTTGCCCGGCCTGCTCGCAAATTGGAGCCGGGTGACCGGTTGACCTTGGGCGGCGATCTTGGGGCTCAGGTGAAGGAGAAGGGCGAGGGCGGCGAGGTGTTGCTTGCCTTCGAGGAAGAAGGCACGGCCCTTGATGCGGCCATTGCGCGGGCGGGGGTGATGCCGCTGCCGCCCTATATCGCGCGGCGGCGGGCGGCGGACGGGCGTGATGTGGACGACTACCAGACCATTTTCGCCAAGCGCGAGGGCTCGGTCGCCGCACCCACCGCCGGTCTTCACTTCACGGATGATCTGCTGGCGCGCCTTTCTGAACGGGGCGTGGCGCGGGAAACTGTGACGCTGCATGTGGGGGCCGGCACCTTCCTGCCCATGAAGGCGGAAGACACGCGCGACCATCGCATGCATGCCGAATGGGGCGAAGTGCCCGAGGCTGTCGCCGCGCGCCTGCGCGAGGCCAAAGCCAAGGGGGGGCGCATTGTCGCCGTTGGGACCACCTCGCTGCGCCTTCTGGAGACGGCGGCGCGGGCGGATGGCACCATTCAACCCTTTATGGGTGATACGGACATTTTCATCACGCCCGGATTTGCATTCCGCGCGGCTGATATTCTCATGACGAATTTCCACCTGCCGCGCTCGACCCTGTTCATGCTGGTCTCTGCGTTTTGCGGCCTCGACACCATGCATGCCGCCTATGCCCATGCGATCGCGGAGCGCTACCGGTTTTACTCCTATGGGGATGCGAGTCTCCTGTTTCGCGATCATGGCCATGGCCGGACGCGAGAGGATCAGTAGGCAGATCGTTTTTGAAAGCTCAGGCGCGATCAAATCGCGGGCGTTGCGTGTGATAGACGGGTAAGGCCCTTGCCGCTCCTGAAGGGCATGCGTATTGTCCTGAAGCCGGTAGATTTACGCCTCATGCGTGTAGTGCATGGTTGGGCGCGAATGGGATCGGCTAAGCCCCGTTCACACCGTTCCATCTGGGAAGGTTTCAAAATGGCAGCTTTAGCAGACAATGTCGTTGCATTTGGTCGGCAAAGTGTTCCCGCAGACAGCTTGACTCCGGAATCAGTGCTTGCCGGCGTTGATGCCGTTTCCACAGAACAGCTCCCGCAGATTTGGCAAGACATCGCAGGCGGCGTTCAACGGATTGACCATCCCGAGAGCGATCTGCTCCAGGCCTTGGCTATTCTGTTTTATACGAAAGCCACGGACAAAAGCCCCGAAATCTTTCAGCAGGGATTTGATTTCCAGGATTTCTATGTGGGCGCGGCCACCGAGACCCTCGACTTCTTCGGGCATGATTATCGGCCCAGCGCCTATCCCGATTGGGACGCGGCACTGGCGGGCGCGCACGCTCCGGAAGCCGATAAGGTCGTGGCTTTTGCAAAAGCGGTGTTTGCGGACTTCGGCACCTGGTTGCCGGCGAGCTTTTATCACATGCTGCTGTGTCCGGCGAAGCGGGGCTCGATTTTCGAATCGCGGGCCATGTTCTTCCACCCCGACATGCAGGACGTTAAGCGGGCCTTCGATTCCAGTCTTCATGCGCTGAACGTGACGGCTATGTTGATGCGGGTGCAACATCACGCCTCGCGCCAGGGGTTCTTGCTCCAGCATGGCTGCGGCTGTGATCACGAGTTGTCCCAGATCATCCCGCGCATGAGCACGGTGGATTTCGACTTTGAAAGCGAGCACGGGCGCCGCAAAGCCTTGGTGGCGTTCACCTGGCGGCTGTGGAATGAATATGCGCTGTTTCCGCTGAATGTTCATTCAGAAAGTCTGGCGCTGTGACAACGCGGGCGCGCAGCTTGTGACGCATTGAGATAGCCCGGCCAGACCAGCTTGGCCGGGCTGGGCGCGGGGTGACAGTCCGCAGCGGTCAAACAAGAAAAATCATCCGGAAGCAGACATGCGGGGCGGACGCTTCACAATTGGTGTTTTAGGCGGCGGCGTTGCGGGTCTTGCCGCGATTGGCCACTTGGTGCGGTGCCTTAAAGAGGACGCACGGGCCGGCGGCGCTATGCCTCATATCCTCCTCTTTCAAAAACCCCGCCGGATTGACGAGACGGCGTTGTGCCCGGAGCAACGGCGCAGGCTTGAGTGTCTGCATGCCCATGATCTGGATCCCACCCGGATGACCGGTCCGGGCGTCGTTTATGATCCGCTCACCCCGTCTCTTTTCACCTTTAACGGTGACAATACCATGCGGGGATTTGATTTCACCGAGGGGCGCCGCGATAGCCGCGATTTCTTCGACTGGATGCAGTCTCGGCGGGATCTTTTGACGGATCTCTATCCTGATTTTGATCCGCATCAAAATCTTCAGCGCCATTCGCATCATGACTTTGATGATCTGGAGCACACCAGCCCGCGCGGCGCTTACGGCATCTATCTGCATGAGAAATTTCAAGCCGTGTGCCGGTTGGCGCGGGATCGGCTGGGGGTAACGGTCTCCATCCGGTACCAGGAGATTGCCGGGTTTGCCAAGGCGCGAGGCGGTGGTTTCAGCCTACGGCCCGTCACGGGGGCGGCCTGCCGGGTTGATGCCCTGATCTGCGCCACTGGCAATCTACACCCCACTCTCAGCGCGGCCCTGTCGAACAAGAGCCGAGCGGGCGGGGGGCGGGTGTTTCCCCTCTACCCAATGGAGGCTTATACCGCCCGTCTGCGACCTGAGACGACCCTTGCTATTGTCGGCGCGGGACCCAGCGGAATTGAGCTGGCCCTCCACGCCAGCCTCGATTGGGGCGTGGAGCATGTGACCCTTGTCAACCGCATGCCCCATGCCCGCCTTCCAGCCATCACCCCCACGCGTCCCTATACGCTGCAATACTTCACGGCTGAGAATTTCGTCCGCCATCCGACGGCCGCGCATGCGGTACAGTTGCTCAAGCAGGAAATCGCGGCATGTTATGCTGCTTGCGGCCGGGATGCTCCGGCATGGGATGACTTGATCCGCATCGAGAATTATCCAGCTTTTCTAGAGCGCTATATCCGCGACACTGACCCAGAGCAGGGAGGGGACCCCAATCACCCTCTGGCCCTTTTGGCCAAGCCGCTCGTGCATGCGATCTATGGCAGTGTTCCAGCCAGCGTGCCGCCGCCGGACAGGGATGAGGTTCTCACGGTGCTCAATGCGCTGAAGCACCTCTTGCGCGCCCAGTCCAGGCCCAATGCAGATATGCTGGTCGAGGGGATCCGCCAGGGCCGACTGTCGTTGAAAGCCGGAACATACAGCGTTGAAGATGGTGATGGGGTCTTGCGCGCCGCCGATGGCGCCATGATCAGGGCCGACATGGTCGTCTTGGCAACGGGCTTTGGAAGCCAGCCTTTACCCCTCTATGACGACGCTCTGCGTGCCGGACTGATCCGCCCCGACCCGGCCCAGGAAGCGGGGCTTGCCCGCGACCGGGCCAGCGGCCGGTTGCTGGCGCGCGATGGCCAGATGCGGCCGCTCTACGCCATCCAGGGCAGTTCCCTGTCCAGCATCGATAAGAGTGCACGGGTCGCGGTGCAGGACCTTGTGGCCCGTCACCTCACGCCAGCGCTGCCTTCTGCGATCGGGCTGGCTGTGTCCGCGCGCTAGAGCGCTTTCAGGAAAAGTGTGCGCGGTTTTCCGCCCGGAAAGCGCGCCAAA
>CAZVEE010000098.1:0-12365 GCA_964625525.1 uncultured Alphaproteobacteria bacterium
GAGCGCCTCCTTCACCAACCAGGTGCTGGCGCAGATCGAGCTGTGGCAGAACCACGACAAATACGACCGCCAAGTCTATGTGCTGCCCAAGCACCTGGACGAGAAGGTCGCCGCGCTGCACCTGCCGCGCCTGAACGCCCAGCTCACCGAGCTGACCCCGGACCAGGCCGAGTATCTTGGCATTCCGGCCGAAGGCCCGTTCAAGCCGGAAGCGTATCGCTACTAAGCCGACACACTCGGGATTTCCCGGACCCAGTGCCCCGTGCAGGACCGCCTGCGCGGGGCTTTTTTGTATCACAGCCGCCTCTAACCCTTTGAGGCGACTCTCAAATCTCCGAGCACGAAGAGTCCCCGCACGGAAAGGAGTCTGCTGTACCTATTCTGACTCAGTGCTTGGCGCGGAGACTCCCGAGACTGATCATCCCCGTAAAACGCAATATCCTGTTAAGAATATAGGATGCATCCACGATGAAATCCCTATAATCGGACTGATTCGTTTTTGGCCGATGCGGGGCGCTTTCATGTCCGACGCCACCATTCAGTGGGTGATCACCTCCGGTTCCGTCCTATTTGCCTTCGGCGCCACGCTTTGGGCCGTCTACGAAGGATTGCGCAGGCGTATCGCCTTGCGCAAATGGGCCGGCGCCCGGCGCACCATGGACGCCACCATGGCGCGGGCGGATGTTCTGTTCCGTTCCGATCCCGACCTGACCTTAATCTGGGACGAAGGCATGGGCGAACCGGTCGCTGGCATCGCCGCGGGTGCCCGCCGCCTGCACGTGCCCGACCATGTCCTGGGCCGCGGCCGGGTCCTTGATCTGACGCGCCTTGCAGGCGCGGAAGATGAAGACGGCGCCCAGCCCCAGCCCGCCTCGCTCTGCGATCGCTTCGAAGCGTTCTTGGCCAGCCTCACCGATGCAGCGCGCACGGAGCTTGCCCAGGCTGTCGACCAGTTGCGCGGTGACGGCACTGCATTTTGCATTACGCTTGAACAAAGCCATGGCGGCGTCATCGAGGCCCATGGCCGCCCGGCCGCCGCCCAATCCGTGGTGAAGCTGCGCGACGTGTCGCCCGAACGCTCCGAGATCGAACGCCTCACGGGCCTTTTGCGCGAGGCGGAAGCCGACCGGGCGACCTACACAGAAATCTTGGACAAGGCCCCCTTCCCCGTTTGGCGCCGGCGCGGGCATACGCTTGTTTGGGCGAACCGTGCCTATGCGCGCGCGGTGGATGCGAAGGACGCGGACGATGCCGTGACGCGGCGCTTAGAGCTTGAAAACTCCGAACGCTCCATGGCCGCGCTCGCCGTGCGCTCCGGCGAGGTACAGAGCAAGCGGCGTTATGTGGTCACGGATGGCGAGCGGCGGGCCATGGACATCATCACCGTGCCGGCGGCCGATGGCAGTGGCGGCCTGGCGCTCGACATGTCCGCGGTGGATGCGGCCGAAGAACAGCTTGAACGCCACCTGAACGCCCATCGGGAGACGCTCGATCGCATGCGCACGGGCGTCGCGATTTTCGGCGCCGACATGCAGCTCGTCTTCCACAATGATGCCTTTGCAAGCCTCTGGTCCCTTCCAGGCGCGTTCCTGGCGCGCAGCCCCAGCGATGGGGAAATCCTCGACCATCTGCGCGAGGCGCGGCGCCTGCCGGAACAGGCCGATTACAAAGACTGGAAAGCCAAGCGCCTGGCGCTTTATCAGGAAATGGTGGACGGGGACGATCTGTGGCACTTGCCAGACGGGCGCACCTTGCGCGTCGTTTCAAAAGCGCACCCCTTCGGCGGGCTGATCACGCTCTATGATGACGTGACGGATCTGATCACGCTGGAAAGCTCCTACAAGACACTGCTCAATGTGCAGGGTGCGACCCTGAACCACCTGCACGAGGCGGTGGCCATGTTTGGCAGCGACGGCCGCTTAAAGCTGGTCAACGCCGCCTTCGCCGAGCTCTGGGCGCTCGACGACGAGGCCCTCGCGGACGAGCCGCATTTCAATTTGCTGACCCGCCATTGCGTGGCGCAACTGGACGAGCGCCACACGGCCGACGGGGGGGATTGGAGCCGCATCGCCCGCTGCATCACTTCGGTGGATCGTGACCGCGATCTGGAGCCGGGCCGCCTCAACCGCACCGACGGACGCATTCTGGATTATGCGGTGGAGGCGTTGCCGGACGGGCGCACCCTGCTCACCTTCCTCGACGTCACTGATACCGCGCGCATTGAACAGGCTCTGCGCGAGCGCAATGACGCACTGGAGACAGCCGACCGTCTGAAGTCGGAATTCGTTTCCAATGTGTCCTATCAGCTCCGCACGCCGCTGAATTCCATTCTCGGCTTCACGGAGATGATGCAGCACGGCCTCACTGGCGAGCTCAACAAACGCCAGGGCGAATATGTGGGGCACATCATGGATGCCTCGGGCCAGTTGCGCGACATGGTCAACGACATTCTGGACCTGGCCATGATCGATGCGGGCACCATCTCGCTTGATCTGGGCACGGTGGATGTGGCGGTGCTGCTGGAAAACGCCCGCCAAGTGGCCGTGAGTCGCGCCGCCGATAGTGAGCTCGTTATCACGGTCGAAAGCCCGGCGGATATCGGCACAATCGTCGCGGATGAAACCCGGCTGCGCCAGATCCTCTTCAATCTGACAACGAACGCGCTTCAGGTCTCTGCGGCGGGCGGCACGGTGACGCTCGGCGCCACACGTACCTCTCACGGGGTAGACCTCTGGGTTCGCGACACCGGCCCCGGCATCCCCCAGGATCAGCAGGCGGCGGTGTTCGAGCGTTTCGCCTCTGGCGATGGGGCCCGGCGCGGCGCCGGTCTGGGCCTGTCCTTGGTTAAAAGTTTCGTCGAATTGCATGGCGGCGGCGTGACACTGGAGTCAGAACCGGCTAAGGGTACGCGCGTGGTGTGCCACTTGCCCGATGACTTGCACGTTGCCGGGCGCGCTGCGGAGTAACGGCCGCCGGTCCTGCTTCTCTCAGGCGCGCGGACGGGCGATCCCGGCAGGCACCACCATCATGCCGCCTGAAAAGCGTGCCGCCGAGAAAGTCAGACTTTCGACGCCGACCCGACCGCGCCGCCCGTTCGCCGTGCGCGCCACCGGAGTCAACGCCATCAGCGGCCAAGAACGGATGCCCGCCGGCAGGCCCCAGGACGGGTCACGGCAGACGGGAGACGCTGAGTATGGCCCTGACGGGGTTCGAAACCGCCGGAACGCTGGTGCAGGACATTCTGGACCGGCGCATGTCCGCCGATGAACTGCTGGAAGCGCTGATCGCGCGGATCGAACGCTACAACACCACCGTCAATGCGGTGGTCGCCCGCACGCTGGAGCGCGCCCGCCACCGCGCCCGGGATCTGGATCGGGCAGTGGGGCGCAATCATGCGCCGGGGCCGCTCGCCGGCTTGCCGTTCACGGTGAAAGACAGCATCGAAGTGGCGGGCCTGCCCACCACGTCCGGCTCGGTTTCCATGATGCGCCATCGCGCCGCATCCCATGCGCCGGCCGTGTCGCGGCTGATCGAGGCAGGGGCGAACTTCTTCGCGAAGACCAATCTGCCGGAATTCGCGGGCGACTATCAGACCTACAACAAACTGTTCGGCGCCACGCGCAATCCGTGGGATCCGGAGCATACGCCAGGCGGTTCCTCGGGTGGCTCGGCGGCGGCTGTGGCGGCCGGGTTATCGCCGCTCGATATTGGCTCCGACCTGGCGGGATCGATCCGCATCCCGGCGCATTTCTGCGGCATTTACGGTCACAAGCCGTCCTGGGGCATTGTGCCCACGCGCGGCCATGTGCCGCCATCCCCCGGCTATGCGGGCCGGGCGGATCTCGCGGTGCTGGGCCCTCTTGCGCGCTCGGCAGAAGATCTGACGCTGGCGCTTGATGTGCTGGCGGGTCCGGACATTCCCGATACGAAGGGCTGGCGGCTGGAACTGCCCACCGCACGCGCCGAACGGCTTCAGGATCTGCGCGTCGCCTATTGGTTCGAGGACGAGGATCTGCCCATCGATCAGGAGGTGCTCGAACTCCTGGACCATGCCATTGAAGCCCTTGCCATGGCCGGTGTCGGGGCGCTCAAGCGCGCCACGCCCGTGGCGTCCATGGGCGAGGTGCGCGACGCGGGCCGCACCCTGACCGAAGCGATCATCGGCGCGGGGCTGCCGACCTCCACCTATCGCCGCCTGGGCCTCACGGCCGATACTTTCGCCGTCTTCGGGGCCTCAAGCCGCACCCGGCGCAGCACCGCGCGCAACCTTACTTCCAGTCACCGGGACTGGTTGGGCGCGGACAGTCAGCGCCATGCGGTGCGCATGCAGTGCGAAGCGTTCTTCCATGATCACGATGTGCTGCTCTTGCCGGTGGCCCCCGTGCCGGCGCCCGAGCGCAAAGACCGCCAATCCATCGCGAAGCGGCGCATCCGGATCAACCGGGACACGCATCCAAGCCTGGTACTCGGCGACTGGTGCACGCTTGCGAGCATGGCCTATCTGCCGGCCACTGTCGCCCCCATCGGACGCACCAAAGCAGGCCTGCCGGTCGGCATCCAAATCGTCGGTCCATACCTTGAGGACCACACGACCATCGCCGCCGCCCGCTTCCTGGCGGACGCCGTAGGCGGCTACGAACCGCCGCCAGGCTTTCAATAGGCGGGGTTAGACCACGTCTTAGACCACTTCGCCGCGGGCCGGGTACTGCTTGGGAATGATGAAATCGAGCGCCTGCTCGATCTCCGCGAAGCTCGGCCGGGCAAAGGGCATGGAGTTCACCGCCGAGGCGTAGAGCGTGCGGTCAGGACGCACCAGGAACACGCCCGGTTCGCAGAACAAGGGCGGTTCGTGGTCACCGATGGCGGCGGAGATAAACAAGCCCCACTCCCGCGCCATGTCGATCGACAGGTCATAGCCGATCACCAGCCGCTTCAGGCCCCACTCTTCCTTGGACTTGTGCGCCCGCGCCTCGCCATCGCACGAGATAGCAATGACCGACACACCCCGTTCGGTGACCTCATCCAACCGGCCCTGCAAATCCCGCAGATAGGGTTTGCAAATGGGACAGTGCAGGCCGCGATAGAATACGACCAGAGTGAAGGTCTCCGGCTTCTGGCCGGCCATGTGCCACAGACCGCCATCCACGGTGGGCACTTCCAGGTCGGGCACGCTTTGGCGAGGAATGAGCTGGGGCATGGGGCCTATCCCTCAGGGTCAGTGTTGGGTCCGCGGCAGGCGCACCACCAGCCCGTCCAGCGCGTCGGACACGGTGATCTGACAGGACAGGCGCGAGTTGTCCTGCACGTCCTCGGCAAAATCGAGCATGCTCTCTTCCATGCCTTCGGGTTTGCCCACCTTCTCTATCCAGTCCGCGTCCACATAGACATGGCAGGTGGCACAGGCACAGGCGCCGCCGCAGTCGGCGTCGATCCCCGGCACCATGTTCTTGACCGCGCCTTCCATCACCGTCGTGCCATTGGCCACGTCGATCTCATGTTCAGTGCCGCTGTGTTCGATGTATTTGATCTTGGCCATGGTTCGTTCTTGGCTCCCAACCTGTCCCAATCCTAAGCGAAACGTCGTTATGTGGCGCCCGCGCCCAATGCCTTCATGGACACCGAGGTATCCGCGAGCCGGTCCGGCGCAATGCGCGCCCGGTCGCGGATCAGCCCTTTGCCCACCATGAATTCTGGCACGGCGTTGACCGCGTCCACCGCGATCACGGCACCGTCCTTCAGGTAAAAGGCGGCGAAATGCCGGGTCTCCGGGTCGCCGCGCAGCACCAGCTGATCATAGCCTTCTGACAGGCCTGCGATCTGCAGCTTCAAATCATACTGGTCAGACCAAAACCAAGGGACCTCATGATAGGGGTGCGGTTTGCCGCACATGGCGGCCGCCGCCGCCTTGGCCTGATCGATGGCGTTTTGCACCGACTCTAGCCGGATGCGTCGGCCCACCAGATCGTTGGGATGATTGGCACAGTCGCCAGCGGCGAAAATGGCCGGGTCATCGGTCTGGCCGTGCTCATCCACCACAATGCCGTTGTCGCAGCGCAGGCCCGCCTCCAGCGCCAATTCCACATTGGGCACGATGCCGATGCCCACAATGGCGATATCCGCATCGATCCGATGCCCGTTTGCGCATACCACCGTGCCGAGCGTCCCGTCGGCGCCCGGCTCGAACGCGCTGACCCGTTCGCCCAGGCGGATATCGACACCCGCCTCACGGTGCACACCTTCGAAAAAGTGCGAGACTTCCGGCGCGGTCACCCGCGCCATGACCCGCTCTTCCATTTCCAGAACGCTCACCGACACGCCGGATTTCACCGCCACCGCGGCCACTTCCAGGCCGATATAGCCCCCGCCCACGATCACCAGGCGGGCGCCCGTGCCGAACCGTTCGCGGATGGCCAGGACATCGGAAATGGTGCGCAGATAGAAGACGTTAGGCAAATCCTCGCCTGGCACGGGCAAGCGGCGCACCCGCGACCCTGTGGCCAGCAGCAGCTTCTGATAGCGCTGCACCGTGCCATTATCCAGGGTCACCGTGCGCGCCGACCGGTCCAGACGCATCGCACGCCGGCCCAGCGCCAGCTCCACACCCAGTTCCTCAAAGAACGTCTGCGGCTTGAGATAGACCCGCTCCAGCCCCAACTCCCCTGAGAGAAACTTCTTCGACAGTGGTGGCCGCTGATACGGCACATACTCCTCGTCACCGATGAGCACAATATGCCCGCCGAAGCCTTCCTGGCGCAGGCTTGCCACGGCTTGTCCTGCCGCCTGGCCTGCCCCTACGATGACGATGGTCTCGCTCATGGCACCTCGTAAGTCCGCGTGTTCCCACTTCGTCGCGGCCCGGATGTCATACTCATGACAGACGGACCGTTACAAGGGATTTGCCCACCCGCCCGATCCAAGCTCACGTCGTCTTTCAGACTACGGGAAAACCCTAGGACGGGCAAAAAAATGACGCCCATGTCACAGATTGATCTCAACGCCTCCACCTGCACCCTGGAGCTGGCCAGCGAAACCGACACGGGCCGCGCCGCCCGCGCGCTCGCCGCGTGCCTGCGACCAGGGGATGTGCTCGCCCTTGACGGACCGCTCGGGGCCGGCAAAACCGCCTTTGCACGGGCCGCCATTCGCCACCTCGTGGGATCCCAAGAAGACGTGCCAAGCCCAACGTTTACGCTGGTCCAAACCTATGATGCCCCAGCCTTCACAATCTGGCATTTCGACCTTTACCGAATCAGCGACTGTGAGGAACTTTTGGAACTGGGGTGGGATGAGGCAGCGGACGGCGTGGCGTTGGTGGAATGGCCTGACCGGCTCGGGCCCCATGCGCCCGCCCATGCCCTGCATCTGCGTTTGGCGCCGGTGGCGGACGGACCCACCGCCCGGCGGCTGACGCTCACCGGCCCCGCCCGCATTTGGGGAGAGCGCCTGGCCGCGCTGACAGCACCATGACCGATCCTGTAACCCTGGACCGCAGCGCACGTGAGCAGGCCATGATCGCCTTCGTCGCGGAGGCCGGCTGGCCGCCGCAAACACTGGAGCCGCTGGCCGCGGATGCCTCTACCCGGCGCTATTTTCGTGTCGCCGACGGGGCGCGCCGGGCCGTTTTGATGGATGCTCCGCCGGGCGCAGAAGAGGCGGCCTGCCCTCCGGGGGCGGATGAAGACGCGCGCCGGACCCTCGGCTATAATGCCTGTGCGCGTCTGGCCGGGCCGGACAGCCGCCCCTTTGTGGCCCTGTCGGACCATCTGTGCGCCCTGGGCTTCAGCGCTCCGCGGGTTCTCTATGACGATGTGGTGCAGGGCTTTCTCCTGCTGGAGGACTTGGGTGACGGCCTTTATGCCCGCGTCATTGAGCAGGGCACACCGGCGCGCCCCTTGTATGAAGCGGCCGTAGATCTCCTTGTGGCGCTGCATGCACGACCCGCACCGGCGGACCTACCGGTGCGCGACAAGACAGCCCGACCGCTCCTGACCTATGACCGGCTGGCCCTCGAAAGTGAAACCCGGATCATGTTGGATTGGTATCCGGCCGCTGCCGGCGCCAAGCCGCCGCCGGACGCCGGCGCCCAGCTCGCCGCCGCCTGGGATGCCATCCTGCCCCAAGCCATTGCCCCTGAACCGGTCCTGGTGCTGAGAGATTATCACGCCGAAAACCTTATCTGGCTGCCTGAGCGGGCGGGTCTCGCACGCGTGGGCCTTTTGGATTTTCAGGACGCGCTCGCCGGGCACCCGGCCTATGATCTGGTGTCGCTGCTGACCGATGCACGCCGCGATGTCGCACCCGATCTGGCCGCCGCAATGCGAGAGCGCTATCTGAGCGCCCGCGCAGGCGAGCCTAACTTTGACGCGGAGGCCTACCGCACCGCCTATGCCATCCTCAGTGTGCAGCGCAATACCAAGATCCTCGGTATTTTCGCCCGCTTGTGGAAGCGCTTTGGCAAGCCTGGATATCTGCGCCACGTGCCCCGGGTCTGGCGCTATCTGGAGACCGACCTGGCGCATGAGGCTCTGGCGCCGGTGCGGGCCTGGTATGACCGCTTCGTCCCGCCGCCTCTGCGCGGCGATGCCCTCGCCCGCGCCTATACCGCCAGTCAGGAGCCCGCGCGATGACCGCTCGTCCCACTCATGCCATGGTGCTTGCCGCAGGCCTTGGTAAGCGCATGCGTCCACTCACGGATGACCGACCGAAGCCGCTAGTCAGCGTTGTCGGCCGCCCCTTGATCGACCATGTGCTGGACCGGCTGGAGACAGCGGCGGTCGGGGATGTGGTGATCAATGTGCATTATCTGGCCGATATGATGCGCGCGCATCTGGCCGAGCGGACAACCCCGCGCCTGTATATCTCCGATGAAACAGACCAGCTGCTCGATTCCGGCGGCGGCCTGGTCAAGGCTTTGCCCCATCTGGGCAAGGCTCCGTTTCTCACCATCAATGCAGATTCTCTGTGGACAGAAGGTGCTATACCCAACCTTAACCGCCTCGCCACCGCCTATGACCCAGAGCGCATGGACGCGCTCATGATGCTGTCCCCCATTGATCACTGTTCCGGTTATGACGGACGCGGCGACTTCATGATGGACACGGATGGCCGCCTGACGCGGCGCACCGGCGCGGACCACGCGCCTTATGTTTGGGCTGGTGTACAAATCGTTCATCCGCGCCTGTTTCACGGCGC
Organism: uncultured Alphaproteobacteria bacterium; assembly: GCA_964625525.1. Lineage (GTDB taxonomy): Bacteria > Pseudomonadota > Alphaproteobacteria > JAJFIK01 > JAJFIK01 > CAZVEE01. Next base: position 9,193 of record CAZVEE010000098.1, read on the forward strand.
CCCCGAGGGACCATTCTCTACCAATCTGTTGTGGGACCGTGCCATTGAGGCGGGGCGCCTCTTCGGTCTGGTGATGGATGGCTTCTGGATGCATGTGGGCACGCCCGAGGGCCGCGATGCGGCCGAAGCTCATCTCCGCGCGCCGCACGCCAGCCCCTAAAGGAGCACGTCCCGTGTCGGACCTGCCACCCAGCACCGGCCTCTTCACCATTCCCCCCGGCCAGTCCTTCGTCGCGGCACTGGTGCGGGGGGTTACGGCACGCTGGCACCGGCAGGATGACCCTCTAGCGCTCACCCGGCTGACCATCCTTCTGCCCACGCGCCGGGCGGTGCGGGCCCTGCGCGATGCGTTCCGGACCTGGGCGGAGAGCGACACGGGCAGCGCCGTCCTGCTGCCCCGCATCCGTCCCATCGGTGATGTGGAAGAAGACGATCTCGCCTTTCAGGTGCCGGACGGTCCGGATACCCTCACATTGCCACCTGCCATGCCGGGCCTGCGCCGCCAACTGCATCTGGCGCGGCTGATCCAGCGCTGGCAGGGCGCGCAAGATCTGCCGGCCTCGGGGCTTGGCCATGCGGCCCGCCAAGCCGCCGATCTGGCCGCTTTTCTCGACTTAACCCAGACCGAAGAGGCGGACCTCTCCCGCCTCGCCGATCTGGCCCCGGACCGTTTCGCCGAGCATTGGCAGCGCACGGTCCGATTTCTGGAGATCCTGACACAAGCCTGGCCCGCGATCCTGGCCGAGGCGGGCATGACCGACGCCGCGGCCCGGCGTAGTCGCCTCATCGACGCCCAGGCCGCCGCTTGGGCCGCCCGGCCGCCCGGGCCGATCATCGCCGCCGGATCCACGGGGAGCATTCCCGCCACGGCGCGCCTGCTGAAGACCATTCTCACCCTGCCTGACGGCGCCGTGGTGCTGCCTGGCCTTGACACCGCCCTTGATGATCCGAGTTGGGAGCACTTGGAGCCGAGCCATCCGCAGTTCGGGATGAAACAACTGCTCGACCGCCTCGGTTGCACCCGCCGCGACGTGACGCTTTGGCCGGGGGCGGAGGATCGCACCGCCCGGGGGCCGCGCATCCGTCTGCTGAACGAAGCCCTGCGCCCGGCCGGCACCACCGATGGCTGGCTCGCCGCCAAGAAGGACGTGACGCATGAGGCCGTCGACGGCCTTACCCGCATCGACGCACCGACACCGGCCGCCGAAGCGCGGGTCATCGCGCTCCTCATGCGCGAATCACTGGAGACACCCGACGCGACCGCGGCGCTCGTGACACCAGACCGGGGGCTTGCGCGCCGTGTGGCTCAAGAATTGCGCCGCTGGGACATCACGGTGGACGATTCCGCCGGCCGCCCTCTCGCCCTTGCTCCGGGCGCACACTTCATGAGTCTGCTCGCCGATACGGTCGCACAGGACCTGGCACCCGTTCCCTTGCTCAGCCTGCTGAAGCATCCCTTATGCGCTGCGCTGGGGCCAGAACACCTCATCGCGCGCCTTGAGCGGCAAATCCTGCGCGGTCTGCGGCCCAAGCCCGGCCGGGCGGGCCTTGCCGCCGCCGTGAACGAGCGCCTCGCCAGTGCGGATCATGACCGGCTGCGTGACGCCCTGCACAGGGCGCTCGACCGGTTGGGCAAGGCTCTCGCGCCCTTGACCGCCAGCTTCCGCCTTCCCGAAGCGAGCCTGGCCGACCATGCGCGCGCCCATGGGGCCGCCGCCGAGGCCCTGGCCACGGCCCTCGACACCGCTGCCATTCCGGGCGCGGACCGTCTGTGGGCGGGCGATGATGGCGAGGCCCTGGCCGCATTCCTGGAAGATGTCATCGCCAATGGGGGCGAGAGCGGACCAGTATCGGCCCGGGATTACGTAACGCTCTTCACCGCCTTGATGGAGGGGCGCGCCATTCGCCCGCCCTTCGGGCGGCATCCACGTCTGTTCATCTGGGGCCCGTTGGAAGCGCGCCTGCAACAGGCTGATACCATTATTCTCGGTGGGCTGAACGAAGGCATATGGCCGGCTGATCCCGGCCTTGATCCTTGGCTCAGTCGCCCCATGCGCGAGACCCTGGGCATGGCGCCGCCGGAACGGCGCATCGGCCTGCAGGCCCATGACTTCGCCCAGGCCGCCGCCGCGCCGCGCGTCATCCTGACCCGGGCGCAGAAGACGGACGCGCCGCAGGTGCCATCACGTTGGCTGTTGCGCCTGGAAAACCTGCTGGAGGGGGCGGGCCTGCGTGAGGCCCTGACCTCTCAAACGCCTTATCCGGCGCTGGCGGACACTCTCGACGCACCAGCGCAGGTCGACCGCGTGACCGAACCCCGCCCCCGCCCCCCCGTGGAGGCCCGCCCCCAAACCCTGTCCGTCACACGCATCGAAACCCTGATCCGTGATCCTTACAGCATCTATGCGCACACCATCCTGAACCTCAAACCGCTCGATCCCATAGACCGCCCGCCCGGCCCGGCCGAGCGGGGCCAGATCATCCATGATGTGCTGCATCGCTTTATCGAGGCGCACCCGGATGATCTACCGGCGGATGCGCTGGAGCGCCTTGTGGCCATGGGTGACGCGGCCTTCGCGCCGTTGATGGACCGTCCCGCCATCGCCACCTTTTGGCGCCAGCGCTTGCACACGGCCTTTGCCTGGTTCATCGAAACCGAACATGCCTGGCGCCTGGTGGCCGAGCCTGCGGGACTGGAGGTGCAGGGCCAGATCACTCTGCCTACGGCTCGTCCGTTCACGCTCACCGCGCGGGCCGACCGGATTGATCGGCTCACGGATGGGGGCTATGCCATTCTGGACTACAAGACCGGTGCCGCGCCGTCATCCACTCAAGTGGCGGTTGGCCTCAGCCCGCAATTGCCACTTGAGGGGATCATTGCTATGGAGGGCGGCTTTACCGGCCTCCCCCCGGCATCCGTGCCGGTGCTGCGCTACTTGCGCGTTCATGGCGGCGGCGCGGGTGGCGAAGTCAAGCACCCGGCCGCGAGTGCAGAGGACGCGGCCGCCCTCATCGCTGACGCCCGTTCGGGCCTTACCCGCCTCATCGAGCAGTTCAACGATCCGGACACGCCTTACCTCTCCCCCCCCCCCCCCACCGTCGAAACCCCCGATGGCGCCAACGATCATTTGGGACGGGTGAAGGCCTGGGGGGCTGTGACGGCAGAGGGGGGG